>JACRBX010000046.1 GCA_016219225.1 Deltaproteobacteria bacterium | reverse complement strand
CCTTTACTATCGTTCTGAAAGCAAATATTATTCTTCGAAAGAAAATCATCCCAAAGTAAAATTACCCCGGAGCCGACATAAATAGTATCCATCTACCGCCGGACCTTGCCCATCCTATTTAAATTTTGGTTAATTTTCTTGACATCAATCCCCTTTGGGTTAAATTAAGACCCGGAATTTCGCCGATTCCCGCAGATAACTACAGGCCCTTGAAATTGGATTGAAAAATGATCCGATCGACAAGCATCCAGGAGATCCTTAAAAAAATACAGGAACTGGGTAATCCCCAACAGGCCCAGATACTGCAACGATTTTTTAAGACCGGGCCCGGAGAATATGGCGAGGGGGATGTTTTTGGGGGTCTCAAGGTGCCGGAGATTAGAAGGCTGGCCAAAGAATACCAGGTCCTGGCCCTTCCGAAGACCGTTCAATTACTTCGATCCCCCATCCATGAAGCCAGACTCCTGGCCCTGCTCATCATGGTTCAGGCCTACAGACGCGGTGATAAAGAACATCAAGAACGAATCTATCAAACCTATCTTGGAAATACCCGCTTTATCAATAGCTGGGATTTGGTCGATCTATCGGCTCAGCATATTGTGGGCGCTCGTTTGTGGACCGGCAGCCGCGAGCCTCTCCAGGCATTGGCCGCATCGAGCCTTATCTGGGACCGCCGCATCGCCATTATGGCCACCTTTTTCTTCATCAAAAAAGGGGAATTCTCCGAAACCCTGCGTATTTCAGGGTTATTACTTCAGGATCCCCAAGACTTGATCCATAAGGCCGTGGGCTGGATGCTTCGGGAGGTCGGCAAGCGGGATCAAAAAGCCGAGGAGTCTTTCCTTAAAAAACATTACGAACAGATGCCCCGAACCATGCTCCGGTATGCCATCGAACGGTTTCCGGAGGAGTTGAGACAGGGCTATTTGAAGGGGAAAATTTAAAAAAAATGGCTGCCGTCATCGTTTTCTCGCATTATCCAGGCACTTCCTGACTTCTTCTGGCTTTTTAGCAACAGCGTACTGCCAATACCCATATTGTCCATCTTCGTTGACGGCGTTAATCCAGCGCTCTGCCGCAGCCTTCTTGATGGATTCAAGCTCGTCAAAGCCTTTGGTTTCAAGGATCAAATAAGACACTCCACCCCCAGTATCTAATCGAATGATAAAATCGGGAATATAATCGTGGCTCTGGCCGTTGTGGAAATAGGGCATTGCAAATCCCAAGCCCTGGTTTTTCACAAAAGCCCCGGTAGCCGGATGGGTATCGATGGTGTATGCGGCTGACTGCTCCCATATTCGGGTATCAGCAACGATATAGTTCAGATGGGACCGCTCAACTTCACGCACTTCTTTACTTGTCCAAAAATCGACGTCCGAGGTCGAACCCGCCCCTCTGCTTGACTCATAGACGGCTACCTCAGGAGTTTCACCTGTCATGACATCAGGTTTTATACCGCTTAAAAGGCTTTCTATGGCCCAGCCATAATACGGAGAAAGAAAAACATCAAGGATACTTGCCGGATCGACTGGTTTTACTTTTTCGCTTAAATAATAATCAACGATTCCGGCAAGCTGCGGGAAAAGGACCTGAACGGGAACCTCGCAACCTGGCTGTGATGCATACACCCGAGTCAAGTCACGAGCAAGCTCAAAGACCAATTCCTGAAATCGACGTCCTGTTCTGAATGGACTCAAGTCTACACTTTCCAGCTTTCCCGGCCCCAAAAGAGACGGCCTTCCTTGATTACTGAGAAGGGCCGCTTTCATCTGCACCTCAGGAGGAATGTGGAGAGGGTTCAGAATGAGTTCAGGAATCCCATTCCAGTCCACCGATATCCTGTTGCGTATGGCCTGCGTATACCCCTCAACACGAGGGAACTTGATTTCATAGCGGGCCTTGGCCGGGATAGCATAGACATGGTGCCGCTTGACCGGGGGTATCCGCGGGCCATCTTTCGTTTCCTTAAAGGGAATTATTTCAAAGGGAACACCAAAAACCTTAGCGACCTCTTCAGTCAGTTTTCCGTCCTCCCCCACCTCGTAGTTTGATCTCCGCAGCCCACGGCCTACAACTTGTTCACAAAGCAGTTGAGACATAAAGGGACGGAGTCCGATGATATGCGTCACGGTATTGCAATCCCAGCCTTCGGTAAGCATACCGACACTGACGATACAACGAATGTCTCTGCCGGGTGGGTATAACGGCCTGTCCAGCTTCTTTCCTAATTCCTCGAAACCTTCAGGATAGAGCGTCCGACCTTGTCTGTCCCGGGGCCACTCCAGCTTGCCGACGGTATCAAGGGTAAAACGCATCCAACGGGATTCATCACTCTTGGCCTCGCCCGTGTCAGTCTCATGGACCACCTTAGAGTCGACCCGAATCGTGCTGATTCTTCCGTTATTGCGAAACCCGTCGATTTTCGACGGTGGAATTCCGGCAGGAGGATTATTCTCAGCCAGCCACTCGTAAATGACCTTGGCAATCTTTGTATTTTTGCAGACGAGGATAAACACCGGAGGTCGGGGGTCTTCCTTGTTCCCTTCCCATTCCTGACAGAGTTCAGCCCAGAGTCCGGCCAGCATGACAATCGGGGTATGGGCCCACTTGAGGATCGCCTCCGGTTTTGGAGCCTCCTTCTTACCGCCACGCTCGGAAGTTGTCAGGTGTGGCAAAATCCATCGCCAGATATTGAAGTAGCCCGGTATTTCTTTGCCGGTCGTGTCACGCACGGCAAGCTGGGGAATTTTGGTAAGCCCTGATTCTATGGCATCCGTCAGCCCGAATTCGCTGACCACCCAGGGGAAGATGCGGTTGCTGTCCGGTCCCATCCGGCCGAGAAAATAAGGCGTTGCGGAGAGGTCCACACAGAAATTGATGCCACGGTTTTTGTTGATACGATCAAGCCCCTCAACCCAGACAGTGGCCTCTTTAAAAAACTCTTCGATTTCCTCTTCCTCGCCAAAAAGGTCTTCTTCTCCTTCTTCGGGTTCAGGCCTTCTGATCCGGTAAGCGTGATGGGCCTCATCATTAAGCACCAGGATATTCCGCTTTCCTCCAATGTCACGTCCGAGCACACGATTCAACAGCGCCGTATCGCTTTCAACATACTTGGTGGATTCGATCTTTACTTTTTTGAGATGGCCTTGCTTATCACGCTCTTCCGAAAGGATATGCAATATCCCGGCATCCACCTGTTTGGTCAGATCTTCTAATGTCAAATAACGCGTCCCACGGGCGGTAGTGGTCTTTTCGCCGATAATAATCGTTTCCGTGATGCTTACCGGCACGCCGGTTTTGGCTACTTTGGCGCTGACCCCCGCTGTCTGCATGACCTGGGGCTCAAAAACATGCCAGTTCGTTATGAGTATTTTCCCTTTTGTAAGATCCGGCATAAGATGAGACGGCACAAGATCACGCGTGCGATAAATGCTTGCCTCTCCTCGTTCAGGATCGAGTTCCTGAAGCCTGCTTCGGATCGTCACATTGGGACAGACGACGAGCACGGCGTCAGAAAAGCGGCTGTCATTCCGGCTATTAATCTTGTTCAATATGCTCCAGGCGGTTATCATGCCCATGACGGTGGTCTTGCCGGACCCCGTGGCCATCTTACAGGCATAACGACCGAATGCCTTGAACCCTTCGGCTTTTCGCTCCTCGCTCGGCTCGTCAGGTGGAACAGAAATGCCCTGCAGAAAATCAGCGCGGGCTTCCTTCAGAAAAATAATGGTCTCGGCGGCCTCAAGCTGGGCAAAGAAAAGCCGTTGCTGTCGGCCTTCGCGGCGCCAGTAATTAAGGAGTTCACAGCTAATCCCGGTCACTCCGCCATCCCCTTTGAGCGCCAACGGCAGCCACTCCTTCATCCGGCCCCGAACACGATTAACAAGCTTCAGTTCGATAGCCGTGCCGATGCCTTCAGGAGATTCAGACAGGGATTTCAAAGGGGGACGATAATAGTACATGGCCGGTCTCCGGCCTTCTATCTGCACAGGAGGCTCGCCTTCGATAATGCGCCAGTAGGACGAAGGTTCAAGATAAGGTGAATTCAGGATCGGTTCGGGAACTTCGTACTGGTTCATAGGGGTATATTAAAAGCGCTACAGATGGCGTCAAGTTTTTCTATTATTTCCGGGTGTATCTCTTCTGGCAGCATAACCGCTGCAATTTCATTATATTTTGTATAGGGAATGTTGAAAAGGCCTGCCGCCTCCAAAGCCGGAGGAATAAATTCAACACGGGCTTTGGTGCTTATCAGGAATGCCGGGTCGGATAATGGATTCTCGATAAAGGGTGGCGGAAAATTGGCCTGAAAATATTTGTCGAGATCGGCCAAATGCGGTTCTGCCGCATCTTCCCCAACCTGGTTTTCGACAAAACGTCTTAAGGCGGCGGGATGAACCAGATAGCTTTCGATTTCATATCTTTTCCAGCGGACGCGCTGTAAGCCGATTCCGGTAATCTGGGACGCGGTGACTTCCACCCGGCAGTCGCCGTCAAGCAGCATCAAACCGGGAATGCCGGGTTTAACAAGCTGTAAGGCGTCATAATGTTCGCGGGCCTGCACGTCGCCGGCCCCGAGTCTGCTCTCCCAAACGGTTGGTTTCCAGAAAAGGGTTCGTGTCAGCAAGTCATAAGCTTTATGGTTTAGAATCCGCGCCCATTCACGCAATATGGCGATATCGGTATGGCCTTCCACATAAAGAATGCCCGGTGCGTCCTGGGCCATGATGATATCGACGTTTGAAAGGATGGACAGGGACCGCATCAGGCTGGCGCGTTCTTTATTATCCGCTATCGGCCGCGGGCCATCAAACATGGCAAACAACTCCCTTGGTTCGACCGAATCGATGATGACCTCTGAATGCGTCGCAATGATGAGTTGTGAATGCTGGTCCATGGCTACAGATCGTAGTTCACTGTAAATGGCATCTTGAAGAACCACATGCAGATGGGCATCCGGTTCGTCAATGAGAAGAATCGAGGCCGGGCGGGTATGAAGGAAAGTGAGCAGCATCAATATCTGCTGAAACCCGCTCCCGGCGCTGGCTATGTCCAATTCTTTCTCACCGGATCCATGGCGATATTGGGCAAGAATGTCGGCGCCCGTTTCATCGGGAGGAATAAGTTCATACCCGAATAAACGTTTGATCGATTCTGTAAGAGCCTGCCAGGCCGTTTCGGAGTATTTTGCCTGAACCAGAAGGTTTCTTATTACTTCCCCTGGTTTAGCCTGGCCAAGAAGCTGAGCAATCTTTGGAGGTTGGTAAAGGGGTTCTTCAGTCCCCAAACCGGTCATCGGAGGTATGTAAACTGCGGATAAAGTTTTTTTCTTAAGCGCTGAGGGGTCAACCTCTGCGCGCGGCCGCACATAGATCTGTTCCGTACTGTCGGAAATAAACTCCATGGTTATGGGCTTGTTGTCCGTTGAAGTAACTTCAATCTCGAGGTTTCCGGTGTACTGACGCCGATTCCAGAGCATGTCGAAGCTCCTGAGTGGCACTGATGCAAAGGCCTGACGTGCAATCGGGGCCTTTACATAGCCTTGCCGCGGATTAAAGTCATTGAGTTGTTTCCAGCGGTCCAGGGCTAAAGACCACGAGGCAATAGCCTGTAAGAGCGTTGTTTTCCCTGTATTATTCGGCCCGGCGAGAACAATATGCCCCGGGATGTCGAAAGAAACTTCTTCGAAACGCTTGAATCTGCGGATAACAACTTTGGAAATCATTCCTTTGCCTCCGCGAGGTTTTTCAAAACCAGCAACTCATTTCCACGGTCGTCGATCACCTTAACCGCAATCTGTCCATGCTCCCCGGCTTCAAACGACGCGCTGATCGTTCCGGCAAGATGGTCCCAGACACTGTCTTCATGGGTAGACTTCAGCGCCCGTTTCAAATTATCCCAGGCGCTTGTGCGGGGGAAAAATGCCTGGCTGACATGGAAGCAAAGACCGTTGTAATCGGTATCGAGGAACCAGGCAGGGACATCGTTACCCTTACGGTGATCGACCATCATCGTGACCGGATCGAAGACATCGAGCCCCAGCAGTTCCACCTGATACTTAGCATTCCCCTCTCCCTTGGTATGAGAAGGTTTGGAGGCGCCTTTAGACAATTTTCTCAGCACAACCTCCGGCAGACCGCAGACGCTGAATATCTGACTTGAGCGCATGTTCTTCAGGAGATCGCCCATTAAAAGGTCTGGTGTGGCCTGCACGTATGTTGCCGGCACGCCCACGGCGGCCTCGCAATTATCGACAAAATTCCGCGCGCCCGGTTGAATGGCAAAGCCGATCACAAAAAGGTGGGAATAATTCTTGGCATGCGCCTCACGCGCAGCTTCGTATACAAGCTTTTCGCTGATCGCTCCGTTTTCAGGGCCGAAGAGAATGGCCACGGGTTTATCGCTGCCATTAGTTACAAGCGCTTCTGCCGAAAGGGACAGTGTCTTGGCTGGCTTGCGGATAACTTTGAACTCAACGGTCTTGCCGCCGTCTAAATGAAGCACCGGAGACCGCCGCAGGACCTCGAGCATCCGGTCGATGAATGACCCGTACTCACCGGCTTCCGGCGCCCCCCAATCTTCAACCCCGTCACCTTCCCAGTCAACCGGAGTCGGGATCGTCGCTTCAAGGCAGAAAGGACCGGAAACGCGGGTGATGCTGTTTACGGTCTCCGGTCTGTCCACCAGCACTTCTTCTGCGGGGGGTTCATTGTTTGCGATGGATTTGAGCGTAACATGGGGTACAATGCCGCCGACCTCTTCGCCTTTATTGTTTTGCTTGCGCTTGTAAATAAAGCCGCCAGCCGGTCCATGGTCGGGTTCTCTCAGCTCATAATATGGAAAGGTAGCTGTCAGCAACCTCTGGCGTGCAAGCGCAAGAGGCACCCGGCTCGTATCGATTGTGATCCAACGCCTGCCCCACTGCTCGGCAACATAAGCAGTCGTTCCACTGCCGCAGGTGGGGTCGAGAACAAGGTCGCCGGGGTCGGTGGTCATATTAATACAACGTTCCAAGACTTTAGTGTGTGTTTGTACTACGTAATCCGGATCATCCTCACCTCTTGTATCAGCCCAAACATGAACTAACTCTCTGAAAGGGAAGTCTTCGAAGTACCGTTTGTAGATGCGCAGACCTTCCTGACGAAGTAACCGACCAACATCCCAAAGTCTTTTAATGCCTTCTACTCCGGGCTTCCAATGGCGGTTAGGTTTACATGACAGTCGGAAGCGCTTTCCCTCCCATTCGAGGTCTATATCGAGATCGTCTCCACCCTTTGATACAATGCTGTCCGTTGCGAAGATCTTAGCTCCCGGAGGCAAAGACAATACACCTTCATTATTAAAATGGCTTATTGGTACATGCGATCCGTCCGCCAACTCCAAACGTTTATATTCAAGCGCACCCGATAACCCCGGACTCTGCCGCTCAAAGAGCTTTCGAAACTTCACATGATCCATTTCCTTGGCATACCAGAGCAGATAATCAGAGGTAGCAGGAATTGTTTTTGTTGTAGATCCTGTAGTTTTTTGGAATGTAATCAATGAAGCAAAATTCTCCGCCCCAAAAACTTCATCCATCACTTCCCTTACATGATGCAAATTCTCATCACTGATCTGCACAAAGATGCTTCCGCTTGGAGTAAGGAGTTCCCTTGCAATCAGTAACCTGTCGCGCATGTAAGTGAGATACGAATGAAGGCCGAGCTCCCAGGTGTCGCGATAGGCCTTTACCATCTCGGGCTCCCGGGTCATGTCGTCGTCTTCGTTGTGCTTCACATCGCGCTTGCGGACAAAGGGCTGGAAGTTGGAGCCGAATTTCACGCCATAGGGTGGGTCCATGTAAATCATCTGGACCTGCCCGCCGAGTCCTTCGTAATGCACCAGCGAGTTCATCACGACCAGCGAATCACCGAGCACCAGGCGATTCACCCACTTGTCCTTATATTCGTAGGCCTTCAGGATCTGGTCGGTAATCGAATGCTGCGGGTCGCCGAAGAGGCTGAACAGGTCAAGCTGCCTGTCTTTTTTATGGCTGGCGAGCGTTTCAATAATGGCCTTAGTCGAAAGCCGCTCATGGACAAACAAAGGCAGCGTCGGCACGTCGAAAGACAACCTTTCGGCCTTGCCGGCCCAATTCAGAAACGGCTTGCCAAGGGCCTTGAGCCCATCCGCAATCGAGACGACCGTGCCCTGCGCTTTGTCGATCTCTGCCCGAATCTTTGCCCGTTCTTTTTCAGATTCCGCGACTTTTATCTTTGCCTGGAGCTCCGCCAAGGAGGCAGACACGTCATAGAGCTTGGCGATAAGGACCTCACCCTGTTCACGCGCCGGGTTCTGCCCGTCCCACTCGAGGGCCGGCGAAAGAGAAGAATCGTAGCGATAGCTGACAGGCGGCTTCTTTTTCCTGAACTGAGCCTGGGTCCCCACTTCAGGCCGCATCAAACTCTCCGCAGTTGGATGGCGATACGGCTCTGTAAGACCTTTCTCTGCCGTTCCGCCTTTCCTGCCGACCTGCGATTTCTTATAGTTTCCCGTCTTCTTAGATGTCACCATTATCTGGTTTTATCCCTGCAAGTCCCTGTAAAAAGTATTTAAATTTTAGAGTTTTCAGTGATTATTTGCAAAGACAATTACGATAGAACGCCGATTTCAGATAAACAAAATAAAACATATCCATCACTTAAAGTCAATTTAAAATAAATAGCTTGACCTATTGAATCCTGGGATCCTCGCCCCCTTTCTCCCAAATGATTAAGAGAAGAACCAAATTTATTGACTTTTTAACGAATAAGGAATAGGAATTCATAAATAAATTAAGGAAATGACCATTCAACACTCTCTTCATCCTGATATCCTTGAGACCATCCGCCGTGCCCTGGCCGAAGACATTGGACCCGGCGACGTCACCACCTACAGCATTGTTCCCGCCACCGCCGGAATGGACGGCCGGATTATCGCCAAACAGGACGGAATCATCGCCGGACTGGATGTGGCCCAGGCCGTCTTCCGGATGGTGGACCCTGACGTGGACTTCCGCCCGGAATGGGACGAAGGCGACCGGATTGCCAACCGGCAGGTGCTGGCCCTGGTCTCAGGCCGGACACGAAGCCTGTTGACTGCCGAAAGGACCGCCCTCAACTTCCTGGGGAGGATGTCCGGGATCGCCACCCTGACCCGTCTATTCGTGGACGCGGTGGCCGGGACCAAGGCGGTCATTCTGGATACGCGAAAAACGGCCCCCGGTTTGCGCCTGGCCGATAAGCTGGCCGTGAAACGGGGCGGAGGGGAAAACCACCGCATCGGGCTGTACGATATGATCCTGATCAAAGATAACCATATAGACTATGCCGGGTCTATTACCGAGGCGGTGAGGCGGGCCCGGTCCGCTCAGACCGAGATGGAGATCGAGGTGGAGGCCCGCTCCCTGGATGATGTCCGGGAAGCCCTGGCCATCCAGGTCGAACGGATCCTGCTCGATAACATGACCCTTGAAATGATGGCCGCAGCCGTCCGCCTGACCGCCAGACGCGCCAAACTGGAAGCCAGCGGCAATGTAACCCTTCAGACCGTCCGCCGGATTGCCGAGACCGGGGTGGATTTCATCTCATCCGGCGCCTTGACCCATTCACCGAGGGTATTTGACCTATCCTTTGAGTATTTATCGAAGAATTTATGAAAACAACCGATGTATTGATCATCGGCTCCGGCATAGCCGGAGCAACAGCCGCCCTGAACCTGGCCCGGAACCCGCAACGCCGCATCATCCTGATCACCAGGGCACCTGATCCCTGCGAATCCAATTCGCGGTACGCTCAAGGCGGGATTATCGGACGAGGGCCGGGAGACTCCCCGGAGCTGTTGGTTGAAGACATCCTGGCCGCCGGTGCCGGAGCCTCTCTGCCCCGTGCAGCACGCATCCTGGCCGAAGAAGGACCGGCCCTTTTGCAGGAAGTCCTGATTGAAACGGCCGAAGTCCCTTTTGATGCACAAGGCAACGGAGAACCGGCCTGGGGACAGGAAGGGGCCCATTCCCGCCGGCGTATTCTACACGTCGGCGACGGGACGGGGCAGGCGATCATCTCGGCCATGATGCGGGGCGTCCGACAAACACCCAACATCGAGTTGATTACCGAGGCCACCGCTGTGGACCTGATCACCTATCCCCACCACTCCCGGGACCCACTGGCGGCTTACGAGCCGGTCACCTGCCATGGCGGTTATGTCTTCGACCGCAAGGGAAAAGCCGTTCACCGTACCTTGGCCCCTTTCACCATTCTGGCCTCCGGCGGCATTGGCCGCCTCTATCGCAACACCACCAATCCGGCCGGGGCCAGGGGCGACGGGCTGGCCATGGCCAACCGCGCCGGGGCCCGTATCCTTAACGCCGAGTATATTCAATTTCACCCGACGGCCCTGGCCGTTCCCGGGGCGGAGGGTTTCCTTATCAGTGAGGCCGTGCGTGGTGAAGGGGGGGTACTGCTCAGGCCGGACGGCAGGCCCTTTATGGAAGCCTATTCTCCCGAATGGAAAGATCTGGCCCCGCGGGACGTGGTGGCCCGGGCCATCCATACCGAAATGGAAACCCACGGCTATTCCTACGTCCTGCTGGATATTGCCTCGCACCTGCCGGCCGGGGAAATCAAGGTTCGATTTCCTAATATTTACTCGGAATGCCAACGGGTCGGCCTTGACATGACCAGGGAACCGATTCCCGTTGTCCCGGCGGCCCACTATTTTTGCGGCGGGGTGGCCGTGGACGAGCGGGGCCGCACCAGCATCGACCGTCTCTATGCTGCCGGTGAAGTGACCTGCACCGGATTGCACGGGGCAAACCGTCTGGCTTCGACTTCTCTGCTGGAAGGACTGGTTTGGGGCACCCGGGCGGCCCGCGATATCGCTTCCCGTTTGGCTGATGGCCCGGAGTCGGCAGTGCCCACCCCGGAGGACATCCCGGCCTGGGACGAATCCGGGCTGACCCAGGACTCCGATCCGGCCCTCATTCAAGGGGACATGCAGACCATCCAGAATATCATGTGGCATTATGTGGGACTCATCCGCTCCGGTGACCGGCTCTCGCGGGCCATCCGCGAGCTGCGACATTTGCAAAACGAGATTGAGACCTTCTATCGCAGGACCAAGTTGAGCGACGGCCTGATCGGTCTGCGTAACGCCGTCGAGGTAGCCCTGATCATTTCCCAGGCGGCCCGCCACAACCGCCAGAGCCGCGGCTGTCATTTCAGGGCCGATAGCGTCGATGGCGGGGACAGGTGGTTGTGAGCGCATCCCCTATAATTATGGGGTCGGGGATCAGGGGTCAGGGGCCGGTCCATGGGGTTTATCCCTTTCCATTTCATCTTTCACTTTGTTGTTTTCCTGATGCGTGGTGCCCCCATGGGACAGGCGAGTTTAATACGAAAAGAAAGTTTCAAGATGTAAGTTTCAAGTGTGGCAAATCTTGGACCTTGGCCTATATTGGGGTGATGTAGGGGCGGGTTTAAAAACCCGCCCCTACGACGGCAATATTTTGATGATTTGTCGGTGCCCCACCAGGGTCATGAGCGTTTTGTTGGAGACTAAATAATGGCTATTAACCCTGATAAAATTATTGCAGAGATAACAAACCTGAAAAAACAAAAGAATGCCGTCATACTGGTTCATAATTACCAACGACCGGAAGTTCAAAATATTGCCGATTTTATTGGGGATTCACTTGAACTAAGCCGGAAGGCGGCTCAAACCGAAGCGGAGGTCATTGTTTTCTGCGGGGTTCATTTTATGGCCGAAACGGCCTATCTGGTCAATCCGGGGAAGACGGTATTATTGCCTGATATCGAAGCCGGTTGTCCGATGGCGGATATGATTACGGCGGAACAATTAATTAAAGAAAAGAAAAAGTTCCCCGGGGCTATGGTCGTCTGTTATGTAAATTCCTCGGCTGCAGTCAAGGCCGAATCGGATATTTGCTGTACCTCGGCCAACGCCGTCAGGGTCGTCCAGAGTTTACCCTCCCAGGGAGAAATCCTTTTTATTCCGGACCAGTATCTGGGACAATGGGTGGCCCAAAAAACAGGCAGAAAAATGCATTTATGGCCGGGATTTTGTCCCACCCACCTGCGGATCTTAGGCCGAAAAATCATCGAGGAAAAGAGAAAACACCCCGGTGCGATGGCGCTGGTGCATCCGGAATGCCGCGCCGATGCCAAGGAAGCGGCGGATGAAGTACTCAGCACCGGCGGCATGCTGCGTTATGCCCGGGAAAGTTCTGGGAGAGAATTCATTATCGGAACAGAGACGGGCATCATTGACCGTCTGAAAAAAGAAAATCCCGGAAAAACCTTCCTTCCCGTCAACAGCAAAGCCGTTTGCCCCAATATGAAAAAAATTACTTTGGAGAAGGTCCTCCGTGCCCTACAGGAAATGCAGTTTATGGTCACCGTACCCCAATCCATCAGGGACAAAGCGTTATCGACCGTCGATAGAATGCTGGCGATTGGACCATAAGGATTCCAGAAAAAAAAATCTATTGGAATTTATAATAAGTGTTTACTGTTTAATATTTCGATGGACCTAATAATAAAATCTTCGAGGTCCAAACTTTTCTTGATTGGAATGTGCTGCTCCGGGTCTTCAGGGGGATGTTCATGGTAAAAACCTCCTTCTCTGTCTACTCCAAAGACCCTGGTATTCCCAAAAATTAATGCCAAATTCAGTTTTTCTTTTCTTAAATTTTCATAGATTTCAATAAAAACCATGGGGAGAATTTCGATCCTCGCAATCAAGGTTATATCGGTGGTATCAAGGCGAACTATTTTAAGACCATATTTTTCAGTAAGATGAATCAGTTGATTCGAAGTCAGCATAGGTTTTTAAAATCCTCTAATCTTTCAGAGGCATACCGTATTCCTTCCACGGCATGTTCCCATTCCATGGCATCCGATTCAACTTCCCAAGAGAATTTTCTTTTTTCAACAATATTTTCTGATTCAAATTTGTTAAAATCCATTCCATATTTTTTTTTCATTACCTCGTCAATCATTTTATATCGAATAAGACGTCTCCGATATTCGTTGACCAAGGCTTCTTTAATTTCATCGATTGGAATAGACCTGACAATTTTTTCAGTGGTTTCAATTGACTCAAGAACCATAACTCCCCCTATTTAAATAGGTTTCCTTTTAATAATATTGGTATAACTTCCGTTTTTTTGTCAAGCTTTATTAGTTCATCCCAAGAGAAGAACCAAACTTATTGACTTTTTACTGAATAAGGAATAGGAAATTCTTTAAATCCGCCATGGTGGATGGGCGGTTTCAATTGAAACAACTGAACGATATAAAGGGAGAACGGAAATGAGCGGACGACTCAGAGGGAAGACGGCGATTATTACCGGCGGGACCAGCGGGATCGGCAAACGAACCGTTGAGGTTTTTGCTGACGAAGGGGCTTATGTGCTTATCGCGGCCCGCCGGGAAAAGGAAGGGCGGGAACTGGCCAAGGCCTTGGGCCCCAAGGTCGATTTTTTAAAAACCGATGTCTCCAAAGAGGCCGACGTCAAGACCATGATCGCCTATGCCGTGGAACGCTTCGGCCGGGTGGATTGTCTTTTTAATAATGCCGGCTGCCCGGCCCCGGTGGGGGGCATAGAGACTATTCCTTTGGACAAGTATGAAGCCGCCCTGTCAGTTCTTCTGGGCGGGGTCATGCTGGGCATGAAACATGTGACTCCGGTCATGAAGGCCCAGGGCTCGGGCAGCATCATCAATAACGGCAGCGTGGCCGGGGTGCTGGCCGGCTATTCTTCTTCCATGATCTACGCGGCGGCCAAGGCGGCCGTGATCCACCTGACCCGATGCGTAGCCATGGAGTTGGGTGAGAAGAACATCCGGGTCAACAGCATCTCCCCCGGCGGCATCGCCACCGGCATCTTCGGCAAGGCCCTGGGCCTGCCGACGGAGGAAGCCGAAAAATCAGCCGAATTGGTCAAACAGGCATTTACGACCTTTCAACCCATCCGCCGGGCCGGTCTTCCGGAGGATATCGCCATGGCGGCTGTTTTTCTCGCTTCCGATGAATCAACTTTCGTCAACGGCCACAACCTGGTGGTGGACGGCGGTCTGGTCGGAGGCAAACAATGGTCCATCCAGCAGGAAGGACTGAATCTGATGCGGGCCGGCCTCGGCATTACTACTGAGACTTGAAGTAAGCTCTTGAAGGCCTACCTCGAAATCGCTGGAAGGAAGCTTAACACAAAACATAAGAGACAGATACCGAGTTTCCTCAGGGGAAGAATAGCACAAGATAGAGGTATACCGTCCGGACTGGCGTCGTTTATGGTCACTCTGTTCAATCGGATGAAGAGAAACCAAACGGTTACTTGTCTATTCCCACCCCCTCAATCGATAATAATCCGTGATCAGACGATTCAGTTCGTCTTCGGTGATCACTTTACCGCTCTCCGGCAGGGCCTCTTTGTGAAATCGGGGAGGCAGTGAGTCCTGGTCCCGGGTCATGCCTTCCCGCAGGTTGAATTCCCGACACTGGGAGATCACCCGGTTGGTCATTTTTTGTATTTCGGCTTTACCCCAATTCAGGCCTGTGGACATATGGATGATCCGGGACAGTTCCGACCAGGGATAGAGGTCCCGGTAAAAACGGCAGAGGATCAGGGTGTCAAAAAGGCACAGCCGGTCTTCAAAATCAATAAACATTTCGGCCTTGCCTTCAATCTGATCCGGATCGATCATCCTGGAAAGTTCGGGTTTGTAAAAAGTGGCCCGTAGATGGCAGGCCCCCCGGTCCGAAGTGGCATAGCCCAGGCCCACGCCTTTGAGCACCCGGGGGTCATAACCGGCCGGCTCCAGCCCTTTAACATGAATGGCGATATCTTCCAGCCCCCACTCGGCGGCGGCTGTTTGGATCCCCTCGGCCAGAACAGCCCCGGGGCCTTGTCGATAAGCTATTTGTTTCAGCAAGGCCGCAATGGCCGGCACATCGCCGTATTCTATTTTTTCCGGAATCTTTCCCCGCTTAGAGGCCTCAATCGTCAGTCCGGCCAGATTCCCGGCCGTGATGGTATCCAATCCGAGACGGTCGCAGATATCATTTAAATACAGGATGTCTTCGATGCTTTTGATGAGGCACAAACCACCGAAGGCATAGATGGTCTCATATTCAGGACCTTCCAGCGTCATTCCTTTATGGGGGCCTTCCTTGACCCTGCTCAAGCGGCCACAGGCGATAAAACAGCGGGCGCAGGCCCGGGGTTGGACTTCACAGCGTTCATGGAGGCTGTCCGCCCCAATGGCTTCCCAGCCCTCCAGAACCCCTTTGGACCAGTACTGGGTCGGAAAGGCTTGGGCCTTATTTAAGACCCCGACCATCATGGGGGTCCCCATTTTCCGGTAATTGGCCACCCCGGCATCGGTCTTGCCCTTTTCCATAATCTCCTGGACAAAGGCCTTGGCCTCATCCGGAAAGGCCAGGGGTCGTTTCCGGTTTCCATAAAAACACATTGCCTTGATCTTTTTGGAGCCCATAACCGCACCGGTTCCGGTCCGGCCGGCCGAGCGCCAGTAATCGTTTTCGATCACCGAAAAGCGGATCAGGTTTTCCCCTGCTGGACCGATCACCAGGGCCGCGGCCCGGTCCGCAGCTTGGCCTATCCTCTTTTTCCCGATCCTTTTTAGGACCGCATCTTCCGTGGCATAGGTGTCCAGGCCCCATAAATCCTGTCCCGGATGAAAGCGCACGGTTTCATCGCTGATCTCCAAAAAGACCGGCTCCTTGGAAATGCCCCGGATGACCAGGGCATCATACCCGGTCCGGCTGATGCTTTCGGCCGCCTTGCCCCCGGAATAGGATTCGGCATAGAGCCCGGTCTGGGGACTCTTGGTATAGATCCCGTGACGACAGGACCCATAAATCGGACTGTCGGTAATCGGACCAAGGGCTATGATCAGACTGTTTTCCGGTGAAAAGGGGTCCACCCCGGGAGGATTATTTTCCAGCAACAGTCTGGTGGCCAAGCCTTTACCTCCCAAACCCGATCCCAATTCCTGATCGGTCAATTCCTGGATGGAAAAGGATTGTTCACCCACGTCAATTTTTAAGATACGATTGAAAAACCCTTTCATATGCTTCACCTTTACTTAAAATAACGGGAATGAACGGCAGGAGAATATGTGAACGCCGCTCGCTTTTGTGAAATATCGTTTGTCTGGCCGGCTTCAGGTCTTATGGCTATATCAGTCTAATCGGCGGGATAGAGCAGATATTTAATCCCTTTGCCCTCTTCTGATAGCCTGAAAGCTTCCTGCCAATTATCGAGGGGAAATTCACCCGACACCAGCGGTTTCAAATCAATCCTCTTCTTTTCCAAGAGATCGATAACCTTGTTCCAGGTCTCATGGTTATGGCCGAAAGAGCCTTTCAAAGTGATTTCCTTTAGCGCCAGATGGTCCATAACCGTTTCAACCGGACGTCCGGACAAGCCCATCTGAACAATCTGGCCCCTTCTGGCCACGCAGGCCAGACAATCGCTTATCGCAGCAGAGACACCCGAGCATTCAATGGCCGTATCGACACCCAGACCGCCGGTCAAATCCATCACCAAATCGAAAAGATTGGTCCTGTCAACCCGGACCACATAATCCGCACCGATACCAACAGCAAGGTCGAGTCGTTCCTGATCCTTTTCCGTGCCCGTGATGATCACCCGAGCGCCAGCGGCCTTGGCTACCAGAACCATCAATAACCCGATCGGACCAGGACCGGTGATTAACACCAGATCATTGGGTTTGATCATGGCAATTTCAAATACCGCATGGACGGCACAGGCCAGGGGCTCGCAAAGTGCGCCTTCCTGAAAAGTCGTTTCATCCGGCAAACGATGAAGGGCGGTGGATCGGACCGCTACCAGAGAGGCGAATCCGCCATCCAGGCTGTAGCCAAAGGCCAGCCTTTCCGAACATAAGTTCGTCATCCCGGAAAGGCAATATCGGCACTTTCCGCAGGATGAGGACTTACTTTCCACGGCAACCCGGTCTCCCGGAAGCCAACCCGTTACGGCCGATCCTGCTTTGGCGACCACTCCGGCAAACTCATGCCCCATGGTGACCGGAGGTCTCGTTTTTGAAAAAAAGCCGTGTAAGATGTGCAGATCTGTTCCACAAATACCGGCCCTTTCGACTTTTATCAAAACCTGACCTTCCCCAATCTCCGGTTCGGGGATCTCTGTCAACTCAACATAACCAGCGCCCTGGGCTGTTTTTCTAAGAGCTTTCAATGGAATCTCCTTTACGATTTTCTAAATCCGCAGATGGTCCAATCTCGAAATCAACAATTCCCCTTATAAAATCCGCCATACGATCGTTAGCCTTTTCAGCCAATCCAGAGGGAAATAAATTAAAAGCATGGATACCTCCAGGGTATACGGCCAGAACGGCTTTATTGCCCGCAGCCGTCCAACGGGAAGACATAAACAGGGAATCGTCGAGAAGGGGATCCATGGTGCCGATAGTGAAAAGGGCCGGGGGCAGACTCTTCAGGTCCGCAAAAAGCGGTGATGCCTCGGGATTGTCCCATTGCTTCCGGGGTGCATAATTCTCATTAAACCATTCCATAGTCCTTGAGGTTAGAATCAACTTTCTCTCTTCCCCCCATATCCTGCAACTGGGAGTTCCGGATAAAAGATAGACCCCATAGATCAAGTTCGCACCTGCAAAATCCATATAGCCATGACGATCTCTCATCCTCAGCAATGTGGCCACACTGAGATTAGCTCCGGCGGATTCTCCTCCGATCAGGATCAGATCCACCCCAAACTCGGCCTTCATGTGCCTGATGGCCCAAAGGGCAGAGGCTTCGCAGTCATCGAGGCCGGCAGGAAAGGGATGTTCAGGGGCCAGTCGATAATCGACGCTGATCGATACCACTTGACAGGCTTTGGCGATTCTAACGCAAGGTTCGTCGTATTGATAGGGCCGGCCGAACATGAACCCCCCGCCATGGATATGCAGATAAACGCCCCTAACCCTGTTCGGGACATAGACACGCAAAGGAATATCGCCTGCCGGTCCAGGGATGGACCTATCCTCAACTTCTTCAAGGCGTCGCATGGGCCATAAGCCCTCTCCCCGTTCCCGGGCATCCCGTAAGGCTTGCGGTGTCTGGGTGTAGGTGGGTGGAAGTTCTGAAAGGATTTTATGGATGCTTTCATTAAACTCAGCGATTTCCTGGTCAAAAGAGTCGGGGCTGAACCATCTTGGATCAAGAATTAGATTGTCAGGCATACAGCCTCCTTTGAGCTTTCAATTTCAGATCAATCCATAAACTGACCGCCGTTTACATCAATGATCTCGCCGGTCAGATAGCTGGATTCGTCCGATGCCAGAAACAGGGCCACCTTGGCTACTTCGTCGACTGTTCCCACACGGCCCAAGGGGATCATCGAAAGGTAATTGTCCCAGTTACCACCGGTAATGCCCTGAGTCATATCGGTCTCGATTATCCCAGGCGCTATGGCATTTACATTAACATTGAATGGAGCCAGTTCCCGTGCAAGAGACTTGGTAAAGCACATCACCGCCGCTTTTGAGGCGGAATAATGTGAGCCCACGGCAATGCCGCCTACCTTACCGGAGACCGATCCCAGGTTAATGATCTTACCACTTTTTTGGCGCTTCATTACGCCCATCACAGCCTGGGAGCAGAGAAAGGTGCCCTTGAGATTGACCGCCAATACCCGGTCCCAGTCTGTTTCTGTGATCTCCTCGATGGGTGCCACCTGGCAGATGCCGGCATTATTGACTAAGATATCGATCCGGCCCCAATTATCAAGCACTTGCCGGACGGCCGACTTCACCTCAGGGCCGGCAGATACATCCACTTTTATAGCCATTGCCAAATAACCGCCTAAATTTATTTTGTCAGCGGCTTGCGTTGCTTCCGGTTCCTTTACATCCCAGACAGCAACTTTTGCTCCTTCCTTAGCCAAGGCCAGCGCAATAGCCAAGCCAATCCCGCATCCGCCGCCGGTAACGATTGCCACTTTTCCTTCACATCTCATCATGCCCTCCTATTTAATCATATTGCACCAATTCTATAGTCACACCTTCATGATCCTTCATGTAGGTCGCCCAGACCCCTGGACGAAGATTTTGTGGCGGACAATTGAACTCGACCCCGGCTTCCAAGAGTCGTTCGTAAAGGGCGTGAATATTTTTAACGGAAAGGGCAAAATGGGTCAGCCCAAAATCGCACTGGCGTATCGGCCGGCCATCTTCCCCCTCCGGTGTATAATATTGGAAAAGCTCCAGGCGGGTGCCGTGGCCCTTGTGCATCACCACATGGGCATCGGCGCCGGAAAGGCCGACCACCCTGGACATCTGCTCACCACTGTAGTGGTCCCTGTCCCAATCCACTTCGAATCCCAAAAGGTTGCAGTAAAACGTAAGTGCTTTGTTTAGGTCTTTTACCGAAATTGCCACGTGATGCCAGTTTATTTCCATGATCTCTTTACCTCCGATAAAGTCAGACCGCCAGCCATTTTTTTAATAGGTCCGGATTGTTAATCAGCTCTTCGGGTGTGCCCTCGAAAACAATTTGACCATGGCCCATGACGCAGACATGGCTTGAAACCTTAAGAGCGATGGCCAGTTTCTGCTCCACCAGGACAATGGAAACGCCGCGTAGGTGGATGTCCCGGATGGCTTCTTCGACTATGGAAACGGTTAGCGGTGCCAGGCCCTCCGTCGGCTCATCGATTAAAAGTACCTTTGGATTTCCCAACAAGGAACGGCAAATGGTCAGCATCTGCTGCTCTCCACCGGAAATGTTACCGGCCTTCGTTTTGCGGCGCTCTCTCAGATTAGGAAAGTAATCAAACATCTGTTCGACGGTCCAGGCCGAGGCTCCTTCAGCGGGGGGCTGTTCACCCATACGCAGGTTCTCGTCCACGGTCAGATTGGTAAATATCTCCCGTTCCTCGGGCACATAGCCGATGCCGGCACGGCATATGGTGAATGACCTCGCACCGGTCAGATCTTTCCCCCTCAACGAGATTTTGCCCGCGGAAGGCACTACCAGCCCCATGATCGATTTGAGAGTTGTGGAACGTCCCGACCCGTTGCGACCGAGAAGGCTGACGATCTCACCGGCTCCCACTTGAAAATCCACCCCCCGCAAAATATGGCTTTTCCCATAGTGAGCGTGCAGGTCGTGAACGGTTAGCAAAGAGGAATTCGATCTTCCATTCATCGGCCCGCCTCCTGGCCCAGATAGGCCTCCCGTACTTTGTTGTTGTTGCGAATTTCATCAGGCGTTCCGGTAGCGATGATGGTACCATAGACCAACACGCTGATTCTATCGCTCAGAGAGAAGACTACATCCATATCGTGCTCTACAATAAATAAGGAATGGTTTTTCGTCAACTCGCGGATGAGTGTGATGGTATAGTCGGTTTCTTCCCGGGACATACCCGCCATGGGTTCGTCGAGTAAAATGATCTCCGGGTCTGAGGCCAGGGTCATACCGATCTCCAGCGAGCGCTGCTCCGAATAGGATAATTCCCCGGCCGGCGTCCCCCGGCGGGGGCTTAACCGCAGGAGTTCCATAAGATGTTCGGTTTTTTCACTGACGGAAGCGATCCCGGAGATCCGTTTCCACAGCGTGTATTGCAGGCCGAAACGTTGCATAACCGCAATCCTCAGGTTCTCATACACGGTAAGCCGGGGAAAGATATTGGTAATCTGAAAAGAACGGGCCAGTCCCAGATGATTGATTTTTTGGGGTGCCAGCCCTTGAATCGGGCGGCCTTTTAATAAAATCTCTCCTTGGTCAGGGGAATACTGGCCGGAAATCAGGTGAAACAAGGTCGATTTGCCGGCGCCGTTCGGACCGATCACGGCGTGGCGCTCCCCCGGGAAAAGTTCCAGATTAACGCCGTTCAGAATAAGGGCCTCGCCAAATGATTTATGCACGTTGTGCAAAGAAAGTATCGAAGTGTTCATGCTCATTCCTCATCAACGAGAAGGCGGTTCGGCTGACTTGAAGCTTTTCCGACCTCGCTATCCTGGATAGCCGCCCCTTCAGGATCCGAATTGTTCTCCTTCAGGATGAACCATTGCTTTCGCGTCATTTTCACCATGAATAAACCGCAGATCAGGCACAGCAGGGGCGCTGACCAGGTCAACAAAGACCCCGGCGGCCACTGGCGGCCGAAAAGGGACACCGGCGGCCAGGCGCTCGATTGGGCCACCCTCAACAGGGATTGATAATCCTGGGAGAATATGCGCTGGGTCATTTCCACCATGAACACGCTCCCCACGATAAGCAGCAGGGCGGACAGGAGGGAAAGGGCCAGAATCGGCAATAACGCCACAAAAGAATGATTTCGACGGGCCTCCATCCACCACTGCATCAGACCGGCAAGCCCCGTCGGCATGAATAACATCACTAGGACAAACAAAACCCCCTGATACAAGAGCCATGACCGGGTCAGGTCGGAGACGGCATAGCCGAAAAAGGTCATCACCGCCGCACCCAAAGCCGGTCCGAGAAAAACATTGACTCCACCGATATAGGTATTGAGCACCACCTCTGCGGAGAGACGCAGATCAAAGATCACATAGTTGCAGGCCTCGTTGTTGATGGCCTGCAGGCTCCCGGCGACACCGACAAACATGGCCGAGACGGCAAAAGCCAGAACCTTTAAAGTGTGCACTTTATAACCCAGGAATCTCAGGCGGTGGGAATTTTCACGGACCGCCAGGGTGAGCCGGCCGACCGGGGTGCCGGTATAAAAATAAAGCATGACAAGCGAGAGGAGCACCCATCCGAGAGTCAGATAATACATCTGGGTGGCATTGCCGAAGCTCAAACCCCAGGCCGGCGCCCGCATGACCGAAATGCCAGCCTCACCGCCGAACAACCCCTTGAGTTGGGAAGAGATAGCATGCAACAACTCTGCAATGGCCAGGGTGATCATCGAGAAGTAGACCCCGGTCCTCTTGGTGGAAAACCAGCCGGCGGCCAGACCGAAAAGGAACCCTCCGCACATGCCTGCCAGGGGCAGCAGCGGTGTAGGCAAAAGGCCTTTCCCCCCTATGTCACTCATTATATGTATGGTGGTAAAAGCCCCCACACCAAAATAAGCCGAATGACCAAAAGAGAGCATCCCCCCCTGGCCGCAAAGCAAGTTGAAAGCGCAGGCGAACAACAAGGCGATCAACATCTGTATGGCCGCATTGATCAGCGACTGGGACAAAACAAGAGGCATTACGCTCAAAAGAACGACCGCGGCGGTAATCAACCAACGTGACGATTTCTTTATCATTCTTTTTCCCCCATCAGGCCGGAGGGGCGAACCAGTAATATGATCAGCATAAACAGATAGGGGATGGTTGCCGCCAGACTGGAAATTTTAAGCGTCATCAGGTCCCCCATCTTTTCAGCCCAGGCCCGGGCCCCAAAAAGGGCAAAAAAGTCAGACAGACTAAGATCGATACCAACGGCAAAGGAAGTAACCAGTCCGATGAGGAGAGAGGCCAGAAGAGCCCCTTCCAGGGAACCCAGGCCTCCGACTACCACTACTACAAATACCAGAACACCGAGTTCCAGAGCCATATTGGGATTGGTGGTATAAAAGGGACCGGCCACGGCACCGGCCAGGGCGGCCAAAGCCGCCCCCATACCGAAGACACCCATAAAGACCAGGGGCACATTGTGACCGAGGGCCTCGGCCATACGGGGCTTATAGATGGCCGAGCGGACTACGATTCCGACCCGTGTCAGAGTGAGTAATAGATAAATAATAATAAACATTCCTATGGCGATACCCCCCATGATAAGCCGGTAAACCGGATAATCGGAACCGAATAGATTAAAGGCGGCAAAATCCAGGAATTTCGGCAGCCGGTAATCCACCGGATAATTGCCATAAAACATTTTGATCAGTTCGGCGATAATAAAAGACAGCCCGAAGGTCAACAGTAACTCATGGGCGTGTCCGTATCGATGCACCCGCCGGAGAAAATAGCGCTCGGTGATACTCCCGACCCCTCCAACCAGAAGCGTTGCTACCACGATGGCCGGCCAGAACCCCAGAGGTTTTTGCAGGGTATAAGCGAAATAGGCCCCTACCATGTAAAAAGAGGCATGGGCGAAGTTAAGAACCCCCATCATGCCGAAAATAAGGGTCAAGCCGGCCGAGACCATGAACAGTAATAAGCCGTAAATAGTCCCGTTGAGCAAGGAAGTGACAAAATAGTCCATGGAATCTCCCCCTTTTTATTACAGAAACATTTTTGAAGCGGCCGGCTGACCCTTAATACGAAAGTAGGTCTGAATTAGTATTACGGTTGCTCTTTCCTCCATCATTCCCGAATGTCTCTATCGGGAATCCAGTGGTTATATCTGGTTTTGCCTTGCCTGGATTCCCGCCTTCGCGAGGAATGATGGGTTACGCGCGTTAAACTAAATTTTCATGATTCGCCGGTGCCCCGTGGAGTATGAGGGCTTAACACAGTAAACAACCCGAATGTTCTTTCATTTAGGCCGTTGCATAGCGTTGTCGGCCTGCACCGGACAGGCTGCCTCATCGGCGGTTAGTACTTTGACTGGCTTAAAGCCCATGTCGGTATCATCAACTTTATACTTGGCATCCTTAGACACTACGGATAAGACAATGGGCAACAGGACTTGGTGATCCTCGGCGCGCATCCTCCATTTTCCGACAGGAGTAGTGATCTGAACAGCTTCAATCGCCTTGACCAGGGTAGTGGTGTTCAGCTTACCTCCCTCAGGTTTTACCTTCTTCAAAGCCTCACAGAGCATTTGCATACCAAAGACTATTGGTGGCTCGACAAAATCCGGATAGTGGCCTGTTTTCGCCTTGTAATCCCCGGCAAATTTTTCCCCTTCTTTCCCCCCGCCTTCGGCATTGAAACCATTGGCGAGATAGTAGCCGAGGGCCACCTCACCGGCATTGCCTATATTGCCGGGCTGATCGAGGAAGATCGTTGCAAAACGGACTTTCAGATTGGCTGCATGGACACCCTTCATCAACAGCAATAAATCATTGGACCAATTTCCCGTAATGACTGTTTCTGCATTGGAATCTTTGATCTTGGCTACATATGGGGCAAAATCCTGAATCTTATTCACGTCATGGAGCGTCGCCCCCACCACCTGGTAGCCCCCCTGGGAAGCGTAATCAAGAATAGCCTTTTGCACATCCTGACCCCACGAATAGTTCTGGTTCATGGAATAGACTCGCTTCCCAAGAACACCGGCTTTCTTCATGGCCGACACCAGTGCCTTCACGTAGATTTCCGCGTTGGGGGAATACCGAAAGTGGTAAAAATGATTTCTCTTACCGGTAAACTCCATTGCCTGGGCGCCTAAGTTATGATAGATAATCTCGTTGCCGGGATTACGCAGATTATGTTTGCGCACATCATCCGAAACCTGTCCACCTATAGCCGATGATGATCCTTGGAAAATTATTTGAACCCCGTCGGCAATGGCCGCCTTTACTTTATCAGCCGCGCCAGCCGGATTGCCTTGACTGTCATATTCAAGCAGTTGGACCGGCGCCCCACCCCAGCCGCCGGCGGCATTAAAAGCGTTTAACACATACTTGACAGCCGCGAGGCATTTCAAGCCGGTTGAAGCCTGGGGGCCGCTGAGTGTTTCGACTATTCCCACTTTGAGCGGTGCCCCTAATGCGGCGGTGACAAAGAAAATACTAAACACTGCCAGCGACAACCCAACCTTCAAGAAACTCCATGTTTTTCTCCTCATCTTTTCAAACATTTTCTTGCCTCCTTTGGTTTTATTTAATCCTGATACTTCTATTTCTTCCCCGGACGATGAATGGCCCGACCATTCCAATCCATAGCCGCCTCCACAATGGTTTCACTCAAATTCGGGTGAGGTTTGATCACCTCGGACAGGTCCTCCACCACCGATTCCATGGTCATGGCCATGACCGGTTCTCCGATAAGATCCGTGGCCCGTGGACCGATAATTTAGTGAACGGCAGCGAACATAATTTTTTCTTCCGTTGCATCGCTTCTATTTATCTCTTCTACAATCTTGCCGGATCGAGCCACGAGGATGCGATTGGAGATTGTAAGAATCTCTGGCAGATAAGACGATATAACCACAACAGCCTTGCCTTCTGCGGCTATGGAACGTATGGACTCATGAATCTGAGTAATGGCACCGACATCCACACCGCGAGTCGGTTCGTCAAAGATTATCACTGAAGGGTCCTGAGCCAGAGATTTTGCCACCGTAACTTTTTGCTGATTACCCCCTGAGTATTCTATGATCTTAAGGCTGCGTTTAAGCGCGGATATCCCTAGGGTCTTAACCCAATGATCAGCCACACGCTTTCGTTCAGGACGCGAGTACAACATCCTGTGTCCTTTTAGGGAAGCGACATAGCCGATATATATATTGTCATCCACAGTCATAGTTTCGAAAAAGCCGTTGTTCTTGCGATCCTCGGTGATATACACAATACCTTCTTTGATTGCTTGCCGCGGGACCCGGTAGCGAATCGGTTTGCCTTTCAGGTAGATCATACCTCCGTAAATAAGATTGCGCTTCCTTACTCCGGCAATGATGTGGGCAATCTCGGTACGACCGGCTCCCACAAGGCCGAAGATGCCAAGCACTTCGCCAGAATACACAGAAAACGACATGTTCTTCACGATATTGCCCATCGTAACATTTTCCACCGATAAAACCTTCTCTCGGTGCTTTTGGGCAGATGATTTAGCTCCACCCGGTGCTTTGTGATTGGAGATATCACGGCCAACCATCATTCGAACGATCTGAGGCCGATCCAGGTTACTTGCTTTAGTTGTGGTGATAAGTTTTCCATCCCGCAGAATAGTTATACGATCTGCCATTTTCAGAGCCTCTTCAATCGCGTGCGAAATAAAAATAATAGCGACATTCTCGGCCCTCAGCCGATTGAAGAGATGAAACAAATGCTGAATTTCTTCTGGTGTCAGGCTGGCGGTTGGTTCATCAAAGATGATGATTTTCGCTTTTTGCCGTACCGCTCGTGCTATCTCCACCATCAGCCGTTGAGCGGTTCCTAATGTCTCTACCAATGCTAACGGGTTAACGTGAAAATTAAGCGATTCTTGCGATTGTTGCGCCCTGATATTAATCTTGCGATAGATCGTGAATAAATCCTCCATACCGAGTTCGAGGTTTTGCGCAACAGTCATTGAGGGAACCAAACTGGTCTCCTGATAAACCATTGTGATCCCTTTTCCCAATGCCTCTGCCGGCGAATGGAAATGCACCTCTTTGCCGTTCAAACGAATACTGCCTGAAGTCAGTTCGATCGCCCCTGCGATTGCCTTGCAAAGCGTCGATTTACCGGATCCGTTTTCACCCAGCAACGCGTGAATTTCCCCGCCATGCACATCGAAGTCGAGATCTTCAATTGCATGAACACCACCGTAAATTTTGCTTCCCTTTACAATGTGTAATTCCGTAAGTTGCGCCGACGTTTCACTTGCCATAGCTATCATTATCTTTATTTCCTATCTTCTAATGATTACGGTCTCTCTAGGTGGACTGGTCTACCTCCACGAGCTTGTCATCTCCTTTCGAGCAAGCGATGATCCTTTTGTCTATGCATCGCACACTTGTCACCCCATGTACTTTTCCACCCACCCGACTGTGAAAACTCTCCACCGCCTGGCCATCAGCATCTAATCTTGCAACTAGGCCGTAAGAACGGGCAGGCGCCCAAGGTTTCTGCACACCCAGCGTCTTTATACGTCCGTACTGGGTAGGATGGAGATAGTGGGATTTGGACGAAAGCGCCGGTCCGACCCAAAACTCGGTCGGTACCTCCGCCATCATTCTGTCGCAATAATCACGTTCACGCAAGACAAAGTCGATTAATTGCGAGCGCACGGCAAAAAAAGCAAGCCAGTAATCACCTTTCAGGCCTCGCGTGATACGCCATGGATAGCCCGCATAATTGGCTACAAGATAACGTCTTTCACCGCTCTGCCGCTCCACTGCGCATAGTTTATGGGACCAGGCCTCCGTAACCAAGACTTGATTCTCATCATGTGATACAACTGCTCCCGCCGGCCAAGAAAGCCCTTCGGCAACGACGCGCGCATTGCCCAAGTCGTTCTCCCAGGATATCAATCGTCCGCTTCCTTTTTCATTCGTCATCAAATCTTGTAGCCATTTATCAGTTGGATTCCGGCGGGAGCCGTCCGTTACATACACTGTTCCGTCCGCAGCCGTAGTCACTGCTGTCGGGCACGCCAACTTCACACCACCGACTGATTCCAACCATTTACTAACAACACCACTTTCACTCAACACACAAACTCCTCGTCCTGACACACAGGCTAACAATTCTCCGTCTTGCGACCATTCCAGCCCGCCTACTTCCGCCTCAAACTTGGCAAACAAACCTCGACGAGTAAAATCCGGACCATCGAACACTAGTATTTCCTTACCGCTCGAAACATAATATTTCCCTTCGGACCCTGACAATAAATCATCAGGGGCAGTCACCTCGGACTTCAGCACGATAGCTTCATCCAGCCTGTTGTTGGCGGCAAAATCGCCGTCCATTACAGGCTTCACGTGGAACCCCGAAATATCCTGATTACGGAATATTAGTGAGTAAATAAACTCTTTAATGACTGACATAACAATATTCCTTCATAAATTATTTTAATTTGTTATTGAGAGTTAATATTGCCGCTTCTGGCCCCAATACGACTCCCATCCTGTCCAATCCGGATCGGCATTCGGTAACCGCACGCGTCCGATTCGATTATTTTCAAGGCCGCCGATGTATAGGTAACCCTTATGCTCGCGGATTGAAGTAATCGTCGGGTGCGAATCCGCAGATGGGTCCCATAATGACTCAATCACCTTTCCCTGGTCATCGAACTTAACGATACAACCGTAATTGATCCCAGGAATCAGCCACTCGTCTGACGGGATTTGCTTGACCATACGTCGCCGAAATGAAGGGGCAGCCATCGCGATATCATAGGCTGGCGCGCGAAGCCCCACTAAAGCAAGCCAATATCTTCCATCCGAAGCCCGGTTAATGTTGTCTGGATAACCGGGCAGGTTGTCAATGAGCACCTCTAAAGTCCCAGCCCTCCCTGTTGCGATCCAATAACGGTAAATCCGGCATCCATATGTACTGGCTATCAAAATTGAGTTCCCGTCGTGTGAGAGGCAAATACCATTCGTGAAGTTTAAATTTCTTAGTATAGTTTTGGTTTTTCCCGTCCCGGGATCATGACAGATAACCCGTCCATTGCCGCGTCCTTCGAATCCGTCCAGCGCCCATTCTTCCAGAGGATACCGTATAGATGGGTCACTGAAGTAAATTTTCCCGTCCGGTGCAATGTCCAGATCGTCCGCCAGGAGAATGCGTGAGTCATCCTTCAACCTGAACCTGGTACGATTTGTCTCGTCTGTGACTTTGAAAACCGTACGGTCGGGTTTAACGCCATACACACCCATGCCAGCTACGCAGACCAGAAGGTTTTCATCCCGATCAAGTGTCATTCCCAAGGGACGTCCACCAATTCTGGCAAACACTTTTCCAACGTTATAATCAGGAGGTTGGAAACGCATGATATGACCTCGACGATCAACACCGTAAAGATTGTCCTGGCAATCCAGAATAATGTCTTCCGGGCCTTCGATTTGATCGAAGCCAAGGGCTTCGGCATTGAGCAGGCGATCATTCTCAGCATAGGGACTGCCACTAACTCGAGCTATAGAAGGCGCCTTTTGAAAATCGACCCAACTTGGAGTCACGTATATCTTCTGCAAGGCTTTGCTTTTATTCTTAAACCACTTGACATCGAGGCCCACCGCTATCAACAGAAGAAGCCCCGCGGCGCCTTTAATCATTCCTCCCAACAAACCTATGTTTGTAAGGCCGTTAAGCACAATGTAAACGATTAAGCCGCCTATCAGGGCTCGCGCCATGGTTCCCCGGCCCCCTGAAAGGCTTATGCCGCCAAGCACGGCCCCGGCCAGAGCATTTATTTCCCACCCATCTCCCACTTGGACACCTGCATTGTTCTGTTGGCAAGCGAACAGCATGCCAGCCAATGTGGCGAGCATGCTGGATATCACATAAGCGAAAAAAATCGCGCACTTATCGTTGATACCAGCATGCCGAGCCGCCTTACGGCTGGAGCCGACGGCCATTATATGCACACCTGGCCGCAGCCTGGTTAAATAAAAATGAAACCCCACCCCCACAACAATAAGGATAACCATGTTGGTAGGCACACCCAAAATGGCGCCACTGCCCAAAAAATCCCAAACGGCCCCACCTTCCCTGCCGGCAACGTCAGCAAACGCGGAGGCGGACGTTGTTACCAGCTTTGTGTAGACGGCTCGACCAATAATGAGGGTAACTATGGTTGTCAAAAAGGGTCGTGTTTTCGCATAAGCGATCAGACCGCCATTCACCATCCCTAATAACGCACCTAACACTAGTTCACTGATAAAAACCACCAGTAAAGGCAATCCCAGGACCAGGTGCAGGTATATCGCAAGAAAGCATCCCAAAGCGAATACCGCGCCAACCGACAAATCGATACCACCGGACATGATGGTCACCGCCATCGCTATCGTCACCAGACCCAAATCGGCGAACTCCTGCATCAAAATTTGTTGCTGGACTATGGACATATAGCCGGGTATAAACAGAATGGACGTCAGAAACACTAAGCACAGCATGGTGAACGGAATAATCGGTTCCATCCATCTTTTTTCGAGCAATTCGCTCAGGAATAATTGAGGCGTGTGCCTGTACCAGAAGCGCATTATCACTTCATTAAGCCTGAAGCCCGAGGCGGTTGAACTCATATTTTTGCCTTCCTTTTACTTTATCAGTCTACCACATTGTTGCATAAAAATTGAACAGAAGTGATACTTTATTAATTAAATAGATTTTGCTTATGTCACTCGATCAATTTTTACCCTTCGGTAAAGCCGTGAGATGCCACATCTCCTTTGTTGTCAAGGGCTCGCAGTACCTTAGTACTACTTCGCCTCTGACGTCTCGGATCTCCGGCATCCTCGGCTTTTGCAACATCGAGGTCTTCTATTAGTTTCCAGCAATATCAGAAGCCCGTCAGGCTATTTCACTTTAATTCATCGATTTTTTTATCGGCGGCCAGCAATAGTATGGAATTTCCGCCGGTCCATTGACCCAGAAAAGAGCCGTATAATGGGCAATTTGCCTTTGCCCAGGCTTGACAACATCTTTGTTCTGCAACAAATGCAGAACCATTGCTACGATATCTTCTCCTAGAATATCTCCCCGATAAGACAGAGCCTTGTGAAAAAACCCCTGCTTCAGCAGGTCACAGTCGGGCATCTGGCCGTCGCTGGCAACCCACACCTTCGCTTTCGATCCGGCATGTTTCAAAGCCTGGCCCACACCGGCGGACTGCGGTCCCCAGACACTGTAAACGGCGGCCAAATCGGGATGCGCCTGAATCACGGTGGAAATGATCTCGTTGCCTTTGTTGGGATCCCAAACAGCGGGCTGACGTGAAACGACCTTAATGGTGGGATCTTTTTTGAACTCGGCTATTGCGGCTTCCGCTTGGTCGCGGGAATAGGGCGCAGCCGTATCACCCTCAATGATCGCGACCTTGCCGGAAGTTTTACCTCCGCCAATCTCCTTGATCATGTCTTGGGCGATCATGCGGCCCACCTGGGGAACATTAATACCTACAAATCCATCACTCACCTGAACCGAGGGCATGTTAACCTGCACCACAAAAATTCCCTGTTGCATGGCCTTTTTGATTACCTGCGCCGTATTGGTCTGGTTTACACTCTGCACCACCAGAACATCCGGGCGCTGGACAATAAGGCTTTCAATCGCCTGACGCTGGACATCAGGCTTTAAATCGCTATCCCTTGCAATGAATTTAATTCCATAGCGCGCAAAGTTCAGCCGCATTATGTCGGTCCATTCTGTCTCCAGGATGCCGGCCCAACAATACGACCACGCCACTGTCTTTCCTTTGACGGCTTTAGTGAATTTCTCGCTAAGTTCGGTGCGCTGATCTTCTTTCGCGAAAGCCATAGTAGACCAGACCACTAGTGCACATAGAATCCCGAGAATAAGCATACCCTTCAAAAAAAATTTACTTGCCTTTAAATTTCTTAATCCAAACATTAGTTCTCTCCCTTCTTTTTAGTGAGTTTTCATCAGTCGCCTTGCTTTGCCGTTTCGTCATCCCGAGGATGTACATAACTGTCCACCACAAGAGCCATAAGCAACACCCCCCCCATAATGATATTTTGGATCTGTGCATCTATATTCATAATCGTCATGGCATTTCTCATCACACCAATCAGCAGGGACCCGGCAATGACACATATCACGCTCCCGCGTCCCCCCACCAGACTGACGCCTCCGAGAACCACCACCAGGATGATATCATAAATAAAGGTGCCCTCTACAACTTGATATTGCAGCACTCCGCTCGATATCACCATCATCATACCCCCGATGTATCCGATGACGGCTGATAATCCATATTCCACCATGGTCAAGGGACGCACCGCGATTCCGGTTAAGCGTGCCGCATCTGCATTATCTCCATGGGCATAGATGAAGCGTCCACGGACTGTTCGAGAAAGAAACAGGTACACCACTAAAGCGCAAAGGGTGAAAATGATCACGGGTATGGGGATATGGCCCGCAATATTCCCTCCCAAACGCAGTAGTTCATTGTGCTCTTGAGCCAGATTCGCCACGTTATTCGGAACATATGTACTGCGGACGATCCCGAGAGATAGAAACGAAGAAGCCAACGTTGCGAACAGAGCCGGAATCTCCACAATGGAGATAAGGAAACCATTTATTATCCCCAAACCACATGCAATCGCAATACATACGCACAGCGTCAAAACAAGGGAGTAATCCGCATTGATCATCTTGACGGACAATGCGCCCGTTGCAAAGCCAATCGCCACTATTGAAAGATCGATTCCCTTGCCGATCACCACAATGGCCATGCCAAGGCCAAAAACGCCAAGGACAGAAATCGATCGAAGCAGTGCAAAAAAATTGCCCAGGGAAAAAAAACCCTCTAAAGTGATACTCAGGATGATAGCGATGAGGGCCGAAGTCCCCAGGACGATGGTCTCCTGGCTTGGCTTGTACCTGCCTTGGTTTCTTTGAACTTCCGCTTTACCAACATCAGATATGCCTTCTTGGCGTGCATTGCCTGAGGAATCGCTGTATTTGCTTTTTTTCATTTGGCCCTCTTCTGATTTACCTGAATGTGTTTGTACATCTTTCTCGACAGCCAGGAAATCAAGTCTCTCGATAAAAGCCGTTGCCGCGTTAGTGACGTGGCAAATCTTTTCAGGTTATAAATCCCAGCAAAATCTTATTCATCTAAAATGAATGCCCCAAGGTGCGGGGGATTAAACTCGCGCTTCACAATAAAGAATCATTAAATAATATCAATTCGTTAATCCCACAAATCAAGTCATTTGGTTTCGATTTTTTATTCATCATTTTCTATCTCTTACCAGGACGGTGGATGGCCCGACCATTCCAATCCATGGCCGCCTCCACAATGGTTTCACTCAAGGTCGGGTGAGGTTTGATCACCTCGGACAGGTCCTCCACCACCGATTCCATGGTCATGGCCATGACCGGCTCTCCGATAAGATCCGTGGCCCGGGGACCGATGATATGGACCCCCAGTATTTCCCCTGTCTCGGCATCACCGATGATCTTTACCATACCATCCACATCCTCCCTGGCCTGGGCTGCCGGACTGTTCAGATAAAGAAACTTGCCTACCTTTATCGACCGTCCGGTCTTCTTTGCCTCTTCCTCTGTCAAGCCGACGGAACCGATTTCAGTAAATCCCCAGATGCAGCGCGGGATCAATTCCGGCCTTATTTCCTTGCACCCTCCCAAGATGTTGACAATAACCGCCTCGGCCTCGGCCGAAGCCTTGTGTGCCAGCATCAGGCCTCCGTTCAGATCCCCTATGGCATAGACCCCCGGCAAATTGGTTTCAAGCCTTGCGTTTACCTTGACAAAGATCCCATTCAGGCCTAATCCCAGTTTATTGGCATTAATACCGTCGAGAACGGGAACCCGCCCGGTGGCCATGAGTACTCTGTCTGACTGAATACGCTCAGTAAGACCGTCATTCCCCTCATAGACGACCTGGACCTTCCCTTTCCGACGAACTACCTCCTGGACCTTGGTCTTGAGGTGGATCTTTACCCCCCGTTTCTCCATAAGCATCCGCATGGCCCGTCGGATCTCAATCTCTTCATTAGTGATAATATCCGTAAGCAGCTCCAGAATTGTGACCTCAGAGCCTAAGTTTCGATAGATAGTGGCCATCTCCAGACCGATCACACCGCCGCCGATGATCGTCAATTTTTCCGGTATATCTTCGGGATCCAGGGCCTCATCGGTAGTCTGAACAAACCGGCCATCCGCTTCAATGAAAGAAGGAACAGCCGGTTTTGATCCCGTAGCCAGGATCACCTGCCTGGCCTCATGCTCCCTGTCTGTCCCCTGATGAGACTGTATCCTTATCCGCCCCGGGGCAATCAACTCCCCCTGGCCCTGTTCCACGTCTATGCCGTTAGCTTTCATCAGGGACCCGAGCCCACCTACCAGGGTTTTTACCGTTTTGCGCTTACGGGCCACCATCTTGTCCAGATCAATGGAAAGGGCCTCGGTCCCCTTTATAACCGGAGACCTTTTGGCCTCTTCCAGAAGTTTAACGTCGTGGATAAAACACTTGGTAGGAATACACCCTCGGTTCAGGCAGGTCCCACCCAGGGAATCCTTCTCAATCAACAGGACCTTCAAACCATTCTGTGCCCCCCTGATGGCCGCCACGTAGCCGCCCGGACCTCCACCGATAATTGCCAGATCGTACATGACTCCTCCCTGATCCATCTACAAAGTGAGAAACGTGAAAGCCGGTCTCTCCATTTTCCATTTGAGATTCTGGAGAAAATCAGCCGCCATGGCCCCGTCAATGATCCGGTGATCCACTGATAGCCCCAATTGGACCACGTGTTTGACCTCGACCCGTCCATCCACCAGGGCCAGCTTCTCATCGGTCTTGGCCACGGACAGGATACCACTCTGCGGTGGATTGAGTATGGCCGTAAAATGGGTGATGTCGTACTGGGCCAGACTGGAAATGGTGAAGGTGCCTCGCTGCATCTCTTCAAGGCTCAAATTCCCTTCCCTGGCCCGTTTCACCAGATCGGTCCGCTGCCGGACTATCTCCACCAGCCCACAGCGATCGGCCAGGGCAATGGCCGGTACGACCAATCCCTCGGGAACGGCGACGGCCAGACCCATATTGATCTCGGGCATGATTTGAATCCCATCCCCCTTGATTCGGGCATTAAGCATAGGGAAATCACAGAGGTTCAAGGCCACCGCCTTGATCAGAAAATCGTTTATGGAGGGACGTAACTTAAAGGCCTTCTCGAAATCGGGCAATACCGCTTTCCGGTACTCCATTAACGGATCAAGACAAACTTCGGCAAAAAAATAGATATGAGGTGCGGTAAAGGCGCTCTCCGACATCCGTCTGGCAATGACCTGTCGGATGCTGCTCATAGGAATGGTGACACCCAATCCCGGACCAGCCTGCTCAACCTTTTCGATATAGGTTATAACATCAGCCCGCATGATCCGTCCCCTGATCCCGTGGCCTTCAACCTCCCCCAGCGGGACGGCCTTCTTTTCAGCCAGTTTACGGGCCAGGGTTGAGGCAGCCGGTTCAACCTCTTTGGGAGTCCTGCTCAGAGACGTCTCCACATCTCTGAGCAGGATGCTCCCGCCAGGTCCAGTGCCGGTAATACCGATCAGATCAATACCATGCTCCTTGGCCAATCTTCGGGCAGCAGGTACGGCCCCAATCCCTTCCTGGGACCGGGTTGATGCGGTAGAGACCTCAACCGACATCACCGGACTAACCCCTTCCCCTGAAGGTTTTGGCGCACCCCCCCCTGATACGTGAGCAGCATATTGGGCCGGCAACTCCTCCCCGGGCCGGGTTATGATGGCGGCCACGGAGAGTATGGGCACCTCAACCCCTTTGGGGATCAGTATTTTAGCCAGGATCCCGGAGGCCGGTGATTCAACTTCCGTGGTCGCCTTTTCCACCTCGAGGATTAAAATGATCTCCCCCTTCTCAACGGCGTCCCCTTCCTGCTTCAACCATTCCACGATCGTTCCCTTCTCAATAGTTATACCGAGCATGGGAATAACAACTTCAATGGCCATAGAACATCCTCCTCTCAGACATACTCCATCAGATGCCTGATGGCCGGTAATAAGTCTTTTTCATCGGGGATGAAGGCCTTCTCCAGTGGTGGCGAAAACGGCACAGGTGTATCGGGCGAGCATACTCTCAAGACAGGGGCCTTTAAGTAATAGAGGGCTTCCTCAGCGACCATGGCCGATATCTCAGCGGCCACACCACAGGTCTTGTGGCCCTCATCGGCCACCAACAATCTCCCGGTTTTTTTGACGGAATCGAGAATGGTTCCCTTATCCAAAGGGGTTAATGTTCTTGGATCGACAATCTCGATTTCAATTCCTTCCCTGGCCAACGCTTCAGCTATCCCGAGAGAACGCACCACCATGGCATGGGTGGCGACGATGGTCAGGTCTTTTCCTTCTCTTTTGACTTCAGCCTGACCAAAGGGAATGGTATAGCTCTCTTCGGGGACAGGGCCTTTTTCATTATAGAGTTTTTTGTGCTCTACAAAGATAACCGGATTATCATTTCTGATGGCCTCGATCATCAACCCTTTGGCATCATAGGCCGTCGAAGGGGCTGCAACCAATAGGCCGGGTATGTGCATAAACAGGGCATGGAAGCTCTGGGAATGTTGGGCCGCCGTGCCCCGGCCGGCCCCGATATTGACCCGCAAAACCATCGGGACCCGACCCCTGCCCCCGAACATATAGTGCATCTTGGCCATTTGATTGATTATCATATCCATAGCGACCGTGGAAAAATCAATGAACATAATTTCAGCCACCGGCCGCATTCCCGTCAAGGCCGCCCCGACACAGGCGCCGACGAATCCGGCCTCGGATATGGGCGTATCCATCACCCGCTGGGGCCCAAACTCATCCAGCAGTCCAGCGCTCACCTGAAAGATACCACCGTATCGGCCGATATCTTCTCCGAGCAAAACCACTTTCTCGTCCTGTCTCATACATTCCCGCAAGGCTTCATTCAGCGCCTGGGCATACGTGATCATTCTCATTATTTCTCACCTTCCTGTACATAAACATCTTCGTATAACGCTTCCATGGCCGGAAAGGCACTTTTATCGGCAAAATCCACGGCCCGATCAATCTCCTCGTTGATCTCCTGTTCAAGGGCGGTTAGCCTTTTCTTTAATATGATCTTCTCCACAATCAGCTTTTGGGCCAACCGTTTAATGGGATCCTTTTCTTTCCAGGCTTCGATCTCCTCTTTGGTGCGATAGCGCCCGCCTTGATTGGGGTCGCCTTCATGGTGTCCGCGCCACCGATAGGTTTTACACTCAATAAGGGTCGGACCCTCCTTTGCCCTAGCCCGTCTGACGGCTTTTTCCGCCTCCTTATAGACTTCGATGACATCGTTGCCGTCCACTACCACCCCGGGCATATCAAAACCAATGGCCCGGATGGCAATGTCTTTTATGGGTTGGTGCATTTCCTGGCTGACCGATATCCCGTACCCATTGTTTTCGCAGACAAAAACAACCGGCAGCTTATGCAGAGAGGCCAGGTTCAGGCTCTCATGAAACGTCCCGTTGTTGGAAGATCCATCCCCAAAGAAACAGGCGGTTACCTGGTCGGTCCCCCGCCATTTGGCAGACATCCCCGCGCCCACGGCAATGGGAAGTCCACCACCGGCAATTCCATTGGCCCCCAGGATACCGATGGCCATGTCCGCAATGTGCATGGAACCTCCCTTTCCCTTGCAATAGCCACTCTTCTTTCCGAACAGCTCGGCCATCATGGGATTGAGTTCCGCTCCCTTGGCAATGACATGGCCGTGTCCGCGATGGGTGCTGGTAATGTAATCATCCTCCCTCAGGGTCGCACAGACCCCGGCGGCCACCGCCTCCTCCCCGATGTACAAATGGGCCAATCCCGGCACCATGCCCCTGGCGTAAAGATCGATAATCCGCTCTTCAAAGAGGCGAATTTTTAACATTGTGGTATAGAGTCCGCATAGCCTGTCATTTTTTATATCCATAAAAATCCTCACCGTTTAATAATGAGTTTGTCGGGTGTTTTTCATCAGAGACCCGTATGTGATTACATTGAAAAAGCAAACAATATGCCAATGCCCTAAAAGTCTTCGTGCTTATAACAATCATATTGTAATCATTAAAATAATTGTTTTTGAACTCCGCGATCTTTAAATGAAAAGCCAATTAAACTATTGTCCCAAATAGAAACAGTGTCCTACTTTGCAACAATCCTTGAGGACTTCGTATCTGCAGTCGGGATCCCCAGTACCTTGGTATAAAGAACTATATATTCGTGACCCTTTGATGTCTCCATGAGGGGGATTGTCAAGACCGTGGCAGAAAACATCCGCCGGGTGGAACGAAACCAGGAGCCTTTGCATCTCAGGTGACGAACGACCCCATTTTAAACAGAGCTATTTAAATTCTTAAATTCTGAATGGTTAAGGACCGTTAGGACATAATCCCGTGCCGATAAACCGGGGCCGCCGGGACGATAGTCAACAATCTTCTTCCAGGCGAAACAGAAGATCGAAGTGTCCTGGCGGCCTTTGATCCGAGACGCCCTTCGACCGTAAGTCATTTCAAATTGCCCAGGCCGCGCTGGCCCCTTCTTCGGTTGCTTCGATGATGCGGCGTGGCTCTTTGGCATCCCCGATAATGAAATGCCGGATATTCTCCCGGTCAAGCATTTCCTTCAGATCCTGCCTCGGGGTGACACCCACGGCAACAACTACCTGGTTGACCGGCTCGAGCCTCTGATCCTTGCCTTCGGTGCTGACATGAACGGCACCTTCTTCGATTCTTATCACCCTCGTATTGAGCAAAAGCTTGACCCCGGCGGCACCCAGGCGCCGGTGAAGCATCACGCCATGAGAAGATATGGGCCGGACGGGCATTTTGGCCAGCATCTCCACCAGGGTCACATTCTTGCCCCCCTTCTCACAGAGAAAATCCGCCGCCGCCGATGACCACCACGTTATCCTCAGGGGAGACCTCTCCACTCAAGAGCGTTTTGAATCTATTCAAAACCCTGGAGGGTTGTCCCTCCAGAGTTTTTAGTCAAGTGTTAACTTTAGTTCGAAAATACGGTTCAAGGTCCGGAAAACCAGTTCGGGGTTTAGAGTTCGGAGTAAACCATTTTCATGCTTCGTCGGTGCCTGCTTCAGGCAGGCATGAGCGCTTAATTAGAAAGCAAACATAAAGGACAGACCGCCGAGCCATTCCTTGCCGATATCAGGCGAGCCAGCCACACCGGGAGTCTTGCCATAATCATACATGGTGAATTCCGGAACCACATAGAAATTAGGAGTCACAGTGTAATTGATAGCAATACCGTAAGAGGTCCTCGTGTTATTGTCGTCCCCACTGGTATAGAAATCGCTGTTCTTGGCATTGTCATAACCGAAATAGATATGAGGTGCAACCGGACCGAAGGCATAGGACAGATCCACAAAGCCATTCAGACCCGTGGCATTCTTGATCGCTCCGTTTACCCGCTGATAGGCATGGAAAGCACTTTCCAAAGCCAGGACCCCATTGAGGTTCTGGCCGTAGCCAGCCTGAACGATACCGGTAAAACCACCCATTGACACCTTCACCGGCAGTACGACATACCAGGCAGTCATGTTATCATCAAAGCCAGAGGGCATTTTATCCCACTTGACTTGCTGCCACAAACCGGCAGGATAAAGGCTGATGGCGCCGAAGTTCATATTCAACTTGATGGCTACAGCCGGCAGGCTGGCATAAGAGGTCCTGGTCTGATCGACGTAGGTATTGGGTTGCAGTAAGGTAATCTGCCACCCGAACTGCTTGGACACGTTCTGAGTGAAACGGATCTGCGGATTACGAGAATCATACACCGCTCCCCAACCTAAGTTGGCCACGTGAAAATTATTATTCATGCCCAATAACGAAGCCGTAGAAAGGGTATATACGTACCGATCGTCTTTTCCAACTCGTAATTCGCAGTTGCCGAATTTATACCAGCCGTACAATTTACGGGTTTCGATGTAGTTGTTGACGCCCACGCCGGAGCCGGTGCCCCCGGTCACACTACCACCGTTACCCAATTCCCAGTACATGCCGGTGTTACCCACTTCCATGGACCCTCTTACCTGGGAATAGGTGGCCACCGAGGAGATAAACTGGGTTTGATCGCTACCTGTACCGGTTAATTCCTTACTCCGGTTCCAGTAGCCGAAATCGTTCACTATCAAACCGCCGATGTACATCTTTTCGCCTTTGGCGCCCTCAAGGGTAAAGGCCAGGACCGGCATGGCCACCGCAATGACCAGGCCCACTACCAAAGCAAACAGGACTGATTTTTTCATCATCTTTCCTTTCTTTTTTGATTTAAAAATTTTTTATTTAAAAAAAGGTTATCCCTCAATTTCAAACCCCAACTTTCACAACTAATTCTATATAGTCTTTAGGGTCATTGGCCAATGCCGTACCTGTCAACATAACAATTAAAGCAACCACGAACGCTATTTTTGCCATCATCTGTTTTTATCTCCTTAATTTTCGTTTTTTAATCTTCTCTGTTACAATTAACCTAAAATTCAGTCGTTCAACTCAATTCCACTCATTTTTTTACTTTATTTTTAATTTTGTAACTCACCCCTTTTTCATTCCCTCCTTTCCACAAGTTTTATTTTTGAGTTATCAGGGGCAAATAGAAAAGCGGCTTGGAAGAAGGGTAAGGGCTCCTTACCAAGCCGCTTTTCTATTTCTTACGCCGCACCATAGGGTTGGCCGACCCTATAGCGGACCCCTACACAATAATTTTTACAATGAAGATCTAAAAAACCAAAGTAGCGCCCCTTTCATTTCACTTAAACCGGTAATTCCGCTTGCACGAGTAGTAGGGCTTGTAGACAAATAGAACATCATGTATTTCCTCGTAAGATTTGAAAAGCCTTCTATTCTATTTGATGAAAACTGGATTGGTCGGAGCACCGGTGGCTCCATCGATCTTCAAAGGAGAGGCAATGAAAAGACCGGTATATTGCCCATCCTTGGCGCAGTCCTCAGCCAACTTTTCCAAGGTGACGATTTCATTCATAGTAGATCCGAGATTACGCAACAGAGCCCCATGAAGAGGGAGCAAAGTCCCTGTAACACTGGAAGTAGTTTGCTCGCAAGCGATAGTGTCAGAAGACCAGCCAATAATCGGTAATTTCGCCCACCACTCAACGAGTTCTTTCTCCGCAGTGATCCCGGGCTCATTTATAATATTAGCTGCATGAAATTTGGGATCTTTATCAAAGGTGTTGAGCCAACCCGTGCGTATAAGCAGCCAGTCGTTCGGTTGAATGGTCACACCTTGTGCTTTGGCTGTATCCATAAGGTCCTTAAATGTGATCTGAGTACCCGGCGCGAGCCATTCGCCTGTGCCTTTGCCCTTGAAACGAGCGACATCAAGCAGAACCCCTCGAGCCACGATACCCTTTTCTGCCAACGGTAAGACTGAAGCCTTAGTATACTTAGTGAAAGAGGTTTCAGCAGGATACCCGTTATATATCTGATTTCCATAAGTTCCATGACCCAGCGCATCAATATGTGAGGTTCCATGTGTCCACGCTCCAAACCAGTCATCACCGTACCACATGTCAGACAGCCATTTGGATGGATATTTACCATCCAGATAAGTGCCAAAATCGGCGGCATTGAACCTGACCATACCTGTTCGCCCTGGAAATATCGGATCGTTTGCCCCACCTTTCCAGACCCTTTGAAGGGTAAATACTTTTCCGGACTTTATCGCCTGGCTGGCTTTGGCAACCACTTCTGGAGTCAGATAGTTCAAGGTACCAATTTCATCATCGGGTCCCCATTTACCCCAGTTCGATGGGTACCCCTTGAGTTTCTCTGCTTGTAATGGGTTGTCTGTAACGTTCGGAGCTGCTTTAATTATGTAATCTCTATTTCCTTCGCCGAAGGAAACAGTGGTGAAAGGGGTACTGATCAAAAAACAAATGGCTAACATCATACTGACCAAAACTATCCTGTTCACTCTCTTCTTCATTTTTGTACCTTTCCTTTCATTTATTTTGAATTTATTAATCCTTGGTAATATGCTCAGTTTGAAGACTTCCACCTACAAAGCCGCTATTTAGGAATCGTACTGTCGTATCTCTCCTTTCGATTTATAACATTACCGATAAATCATATCTCGATCACCTCCCCGGCCTTATCTAAAAGCAATTAACGGGCCATTTCTCACAAATAATTTTTAATAGGGTTGTATCTTTTCGATTTATTTGTAATAATCATATTCAAGGGGCACGGGTTATGAAATCGAACGCATTCAAGCCACTGTTGCAAAATCAAATAATGGTGTCCTATTATGAGACAATTTTTGACCGGAATTGGGGTTGGATAAACCGACTATGGTGGTAGACAAATCAGCCGTTCATCCTCCCGATTTAAGTGAGCCGGCCCGCACAGCCGATAGTTGGGTAACCGTAGAAGCCCTGCTCATCGATTTTGAGCGGAGGTAAACCCATTTAACCGGACTTAGACGAGCTTAATCGGTGCGGGGTTCAGCAGGTCAGGAAGCTACTGGGCCTTCCAAAAAGAGGTTAAAAGTGACAGGCAAACCAATAAAAAAGCCCGTCTTCAATCAAAATTGAAGACGGGCTTAAAAAAATTCCCGGCAGTGTCCTACTCTCCCATCCCGCTAAGAAGGGCCGCTATGGGGTATAGAGAACTTTCCCGGTTCGTTTGATTTCGCCGATGAATGTTTCAGGAGATGCAGACCGGTACTCGTCAGAAGAATATCCGACCATTTCCGCTGCAGATAGGTATTGGGCCAGCAATCCGGCCAGAGTCGCCTGAATTTCAAACATCTTCTTCCCTTTAAAATCAGGGGAGATGATGGCCAGATCAATATCGGAATGTGCCCGCGGGGTTCCTTTTGCGTATGAACCGTAAAGTATGATTTTCTCCACCGCTATGCGATTCGCGGTCAATATCTTGGCAAGATTATTTATGATTTTTTTAATTTCAGACACGGTATATTTTTCTTTAACCATCGGATGATCCTTTTTGTCTGCCCCAGATATTCGGCGGCCGTTTTGCCATCAAGCTCCTTTGATAATCTCGAAAAGTCCTCTGGATAACGAGTCGGAACGCTTTGGAGATTTATTGTATTTGCGAACGATTGCATTTCCTCCGGCAAGATAATGCCGCCAAGTTCCAAAAGTCGATTGAGATTGTGGGTATACGGCGGCAGTTCGCCGAACACTTCGGACAAGATGGCCTTTAAAGTTTTTTCCAAAGACAAATGGCACATGAAAACCACATAGATATATCGTTTGCTTTTAAGCAAAAAGGCGGCGGTCTTGAGATCATAATCAGAGGATTTAAGCCAGTTAAGGGTAGCCTTTTTCATGCTGAAATGATAACAGCATCAGGTTGTGGTGTCAAGTTGGTATCTCTCCTTCGCATTTCTCCGACTTATCTTTATCACCTCCTTGGCCTCCCTTTTCGCAAAAGTCGGGCCATTCCTCCAAAATGGATTTAAGTCCGGGTTGTATCTTTTCAATATCTTTGTGATAATCATATTCGGAGGTATCGGGTTATGAAATCGAACGCATTCAAACCACTGTTGCAAAATCAAATAATGGTGTCCTATTATGAGACAATTTTTGACCGGAATTGGGGTTGGACAAACCTATATTGGAATATTCCTAAGGAAGAATCCCTTTGGTATTTGATCGCTTACCCGCTTGAGACAGCCCAATAAATGATTTGGCATAATTATTGTACTTATGAGTTGATTTTCAGTATAATAATACTGATCTCTATTATGAAATGTCTCTTGGCGGAAAGAATGTTGGTAGGAAAGTGCAATGACCTTATCAAAATCAAAACCTCCCTGGCTCAGATTAAAAATACCGAACTCGGGATCTTTCTCGAAAGTCGTATCGGCTATCCGGGAAAACAAACTCCACACGGTCTGCGGCGAAGCCCTCTGTCCGAACCAAATGGAGTGTTTCAACAAAGGCACGGCCACTTTCCTCCTTTTGGGGCCCAGTTGCACCCGGCGGTGTACCTTCTGCGCGGTGGACAAGTCCGCCGTCCAACCCCCGGATTTGGACGAGCCGGCCCGGACGGCCGAGGCCGTGGCCCGACTTAAGTTGACTTTCTGCGTCCTGACCATGGTTACCCGTGATGATCTTTCCGACGGCGGCGCTGCCCAGGTGGCCCGAACCGTTGCGGCCATTCGCCGTAATTGCCCCGGGGTGGGGATTGAATTGCTCATTTCAGACCTGGACGGCAACTGGAAGGCTCTGGGGACCGTACTTGCCGCATTACCGGAGGTCCTGAATCATAATATAGAAACCGTTTCCGGATTATACCCCCGGGTTCGCCCTCAGGCCGATTATCAACGCTCTTTGAAACTGCTGTCTATTGCTTCTGAAAATGTTCCCCCGATTGTCACCAAATCAGGGATGATGCTGGGTCTTGGCGAAAAAAAGGAAGAGGTCTTGCGGGTCATGGATGACTTGCGAAAGGCCGGCTGCCACATCCTGACCCTGGGCCAGTACCTGGCCCCTTCAAAACAGCACCATGCAGTCGCCCGGTATATTCACCCCGAAGAATTCGCCGAATTCGAGACCGAGGCCCTAGCCAGGGGCTTCTCGGGTGTAGCCAGCGCCCCCCTGGTCAGAAGCTCATACCAAGCCGAACAACTTTTCAGGATTGCTCGTAGTCGGCTTTTCTGCCGATAACCTTATTGCTCAAATCCGTCTCAAAATGATACATTCCTATTGACTTGATTACCCTCCTATGGTATAGCAATAGCCAATCCACACCGCATATAAAGTGTTAACTGTTGAGCCTATCAAACAAAAGAACATTTTTTATCTGAGAGGGTGATCGAATGAAATCAATCGGTGCAAAAGCTTTCCGGTTGGAAATTGCTTCTTCCCTTGATGGGGACCCGGTCAAGAGCGCCTGGGAGGATTTCATTTTAAAAGGGCAGAATTCACCTTCACAAGTCAGACCGGAGATTTTAAGATCGTGGGCCAGATGCCGGGAGATCGGAGTTGATCCCTTCACTAAATGTACCCCGATAGTACTCTCCAATAACGAGTTAAAAAGTCTGCTCACTCGCAACAGGGAACTGATCGAGATCTCCAAACCGGTGATCGATATGATCGAAATTTCGATCAGAGAAACCGGTTTCATATTCACCTTGACCGATAAAGACGGTTATGTATTGGTGGTCCATGGAGATAAAGACATCCTGGAAATGGCCGAACAAAACTATTATGTACTTGGCTGCCTGAGGTCTATTGAACATGCCGGGACCAACGCCATTGGCGTATGTTTAGCCGAAAAAAAACCTATTCAAATTACGGGAGCCGAACATTATAAGATCCATCACCATCCCTGGACCTGCTCTTCGGCTCCCCTATGCGATAGGCAGGGCAATCTCCTTGGAGCCATTACCCTTTCAGGAAAGTCCATGGGAAGGCACAAGCATACCTTGGCCTTAGTCACGGCAGCGGCAGAAACCATCGAAAGCCAACTGCGGGAACGGGCTTTGACCGAAGACAAACAACGGCTCAGTTCCATACTCAATATGATCTTTAATGCTATATCGGACGGTCTCATCGCTGTGGACAATAATCTGGAAGTTATCCGGTTTAATAAAAAGGCCGCAGAAATGCTTGGTTTGAACACCATTTCGGTCGTGGGCCATTTATTAACCAAGGTGGTTAAGTCCGATGATTCCCTTATTCGATCGCTTAAAGAAAAAAATTACCTGAGCAATGTGGAGATCGGCTTTAATAGCCCTATTGGACAAAAAAGTTATATATGTTCGAGCGATCCCGTTCGTAACACATCCGGCCACATTCTGGGCGCGATCATCACAATGACCGAAAAGCGGCAGGTGATAAACATCGCCCAAAAATTCAGTGGAAATTATGCCAAATATGAGTTCAAGGACATCATAGGTAACAGCTCCACCTTCAATAAACAAATAGAAATTGCCAAAATTGCGGCCAGAACGAATTCAAAAGTACTGATCATCGGAGAAAGCGGCACGGGTAAGGAGCTGTTTGCTCAGGCGATTCATAACTATAGCCACCGGAGGAACGAACCCTTCGTGGCCATTTCCTGCGCAGCCATCCCTCGTGATTTAATTGAATCCGAGCTCTTCGGCTACAAGGGCGGGGCCTTCACCGGCGCCCGCCGTGAAGGACAGATGGGGAAATTCGAGCTTGCCAACAAAGGCACCTTATTTCTGGATGAGGTAAACGGCCTGCCTTTGGATCGGCAAGCCAAGCTGCTTCGGGTTATTCAGCAAAGGGAGATCACCAGATTGGGAGACAGAAGGACCATCCCCGTTGATGTTAAGGTGATTGCCGCCAGTAATATCGATTTGATCAGCGAGGTGGAGAACAAGAACTTTCGTGAAGACCTTTATTATAGACTCAACGTTGTGGAAGTCATAATTCCCCCTTTAAGAGAAAGGGCCGAGGATTTAATCGTGTTGATCGATTACATTTTGAGTCGGCACTGTAAAGAGATGGGTATTGAAAAACCTGAAATCTCTAATGGAGCCATTGAAGTAATGAGGACCTACCATTGGCCTGGCAATGTCCGTGAACTGGAAAATTGCATTGAACGGGCTTTATTGATTTCCGAGGGCAGTACCCTCCAAAAAGAGCATCTTTCTATGCGTCCCCAAAAAAGAGCGAGCGATTTTCCATCCGGGCCGGCGTCTCTTCGCCAGGGTTACAAGGAAATGATCGAAGGCACCCTGAACCGGTGCGGTGGAAATGTCACCATGGCAGTCCGGGAACTTGGAATAGCCAGAAGTACCCTTTATAGAAAAATGAAAGAATTTGGAATGTAAAAACGGTCTCATAATTTTTTCCAAGAAGTTTCCGGTAGAAATGTTTTCAACAAAGTTACTCAATCTCCCCTACCTTCCTTACATAGAAGCCCTTGAACTCATGCGAGGCCTGGTGGACCAAAAACGCCGGTTTCCATTCCCGGAAGTGTTGATTCTCCTCGAACATGAGCCGGTCCTGACTATGGGCCGGCGGGCGGGACCCACCGATATTCTGGCCCCTGAAGCGGTTCTCGCAGAAAAGGGCATCCAGGTCCATAACGTGGAACGTGGGGGGCTGATCACCTACCACGGACCCGGCCAGTTGGTGGCCTACCCCATTTTCAACCTTCGGTCCATGGGGCTGTCTGTACCTGAATTGGTTTACGGCTTGGAGGAAATTATCCTCCAAACCCTGTCTGATTTTGGTATTACCGCCGAACGGGAGGCGGGGAAAAGGGGCGTCTGGGTGGGAAAGGAAAAAATAGCTTCTATCGGAGTCGCTGTCCGGGGAGGGGTCTCCTTTCATGGCCTGGCCCTCAATTACGACCCGGACCTGGCCCATTTTGACCTGATCAACCCCTGCGGATTGAGCGGGGTCCGAATGACCTCTATGCGAAAGATCCTTGGCAGGCCGATAAACGCATCAGATCTCAGATCGGTAATAACCGGGCATTTTAGCCGACAATTTAAACTCGATTTAAGAGAATGGTCCCACTCAAAAAACGGACAAACACGGTCAATCTGAATAAGGAACTTTTATGGGGATTTATACATTTGAAAACAAAACGCCCATAATCCACGGATCCACTTACGTCCATCCCCAGGCTACCATCATCGGCGATGTGGAAATAGCCGGGGATTGTTTTATCGGTCCCGGGGCCGTCCTGCGGGGGGACTTTGATAAAATAAGAATCGGACCGGGGACCAGCATTCAGGATAATTGTGTCATTCATGTCGGCTTCCGGGAAGGGGTTTCCATCGCCGGCCAGGTTACCATCGGCCACGGGGCCATCCTGCATGACGTCACCATCGATTATTATGTTTTGATCGGCATGGGGTCGATCCTGATGTCCGGCGTTACCATCGAGGAGCATGTCATGATCGCCGCCGGTTCCGTGGTCAAAGAAGATTTTCATATCCCCGCCGGCCTGCTGGTCGCCGGAAATCCCGCCCGAATAGTCAAAGCCTTATCGGAGGATCAAAAAAAACGAATTCATCAAAGCCTGAAGACCTACCAGGAGTTGGCCAAACGATATCAAGAACCCTGATTGGTTATTCGTCTTTCCTTACTTACGATTCCCATTTCAGCAACTATATTTAGTTGCAACATCGATATTAATGAGTTATATTATTTTTATTAAAGGGGATAAATGGGTCGAAAAGAAAAATTATTGGAAAGGTTGCAGCAAAGGCCAAAGGATTTTTCCTGGAATGAGCTGACAAGCCTGCTAAAAATTTTGGGCTATACGCAAAAAAAAACCGGAAAAACGGGAGGTTCAAGGACGAGATTTGTACACCCCGCAGCTCCACCTATTACTCTGCACAAACCTCATCCTAACAATATTGTTAAAAAGTATGTGATTAATGATATTTTGGTTCATATTAGAAAAGAGGGAATGGTATGAAAGATATGATGGCCTATAAGGGATACTATGGCTCGGTTCATTATAGCGATGAAGACCAGGTATTTCATGGGAAAATTGAGTTTATCCGAAGCCTTGTCAGCTATGAAGGAACAGATGTTAAAAGTCTGCGGAAGGCATTTGAAGAGGCAGTTGATGATTACCTGGAATTATGTAAAGAGGAGCGTAAGGAACCGGAAATGCCATTTAAAGGAAGTTTTAATGTTCGAACAGGTCCTGATTTGCATCGAAGAACAATGCTGTTTGCAAAATCTAAAGGGCTGAATATGAATTCAATTATTACCGATGCGCTGGAGAAATATTTATCTAATAGCGAAGGCGCGTAACATAATCATTCAACTCTAAATTCAATCATTTCTTCTGATCAGACCATCTTCTTCGCCTTGACTTTCACCCGGACTGTCAAAGTCTTATCCCAATGTTTCTGAAAAATAGGCATTATCCCAAAGAGCCGTTCCTTTATCAAGGCACTTTTTGATCTCGGGGAAATTGGCCAGGAGCGCTTTTTTTAAGAATGGCTTGATTTTCCGGACAATCGCCTCTATGGATTTTTCTCCATCAGATTCGACATAGATATGCAGGTGATCCGGGGCCAGCCAAAGCAGACGGGCTATCCCACCGACAAGATCCCCGCAGCCCATAACCGTATCGAGTACAAAATCAAAATATTTTTTTCCAGGAGAAAAGACGGGCTTCCTGTGGCTGACATTCCAGGCCAAATGGTACTTGAGTTCTACAAAGATTTCATCCGGATTCTGGTTTAATTTTTGCAGCGCCAGGGCTTTCTGATACTTAAACTTATCGGAGGCCATTATTTCTTCAATAGTTTTGTGCCTCGCCTTTCGATCCACTGAGCCAGGACCGGTTAATATCTCAGGTGCAGCTGAACCTACAAGATTCAATCTTGGGCGAAAGGCATGGCAAATGAAGTTGTGGTCATCTTGAACGGCCCGGTTCAGATCACACAGAATCTTTTCCTCAAATTCCAGGTCCCGGCAAACGCGGCATTGATGGCCGACCCGGCTCCTATAAAACTTGTCGCATTCCAGACATTTTGGGAGGATTTTATTAGCTTCAGACAAAGAACTCGCAGAAACGTCCGAATAATTGATGGTAATCATAGTGCCCGGTCTCCGTGCTTTTCTTTGAGAGGGACGCCGGTTTTTCGTTTTGATGAAACAGGGATCTCGGGAGGGCACATCAACTCCCGAATGGCCTCAAGCTTCCGATCCGGGGTGGTCTTGGTCCCAACAACAATTCTTATATTTTTCTCCGCTCCCGCAGGGGCAATAATCATTGCGACTATAGCGTGGAACAACGGTGGCGGGCTGGGAATCCGGTTGTTTTTTATTGAGTAGTTTGAGTACATCCGAAATGTCCTCCGGCTGGTCCGGTTCAAGACCGATGGTAAAAATCCATTTATTACGTTCACAAATAGAAATAATTTCCTCGGCCCGTTCCATAGTTTGAACTCGGGCTATGATAGGGTTTTTCTTAGTTCCCAATTTTGCCATAGCTTATTCCTTTTCTGGCCGTCGCAGTTTGCACCCGTTTTTTCCCTGGATTTCTTAAATCGCTTCATGGAACAGGAAATTTTATATATCCTAATTTATTTGATCTTTTTGTCAATCTTTTTCCAAAAGGTGGCAGGTTTTCCTAACACCATGAGCTAAATGGCTAAAATGGTTATTTGATCTTTTGACGGCCCATAGGACCAGAATAATCGGTAAGCTGCGGGGGTTTTATCTTGGGCATAGGCTTCCCAGACCTTTTGTCCGGGGTAAATCTCAAGAAGCGAATGGTATTGGTGAGTTTGAAGACTTGGGTGTTTAGGATTTTCCGCAAGGAATCGAATCGCCTTACAAACGGCTTTTAAGATTTTCTTCTGACTTTTATCCCTCTTTAATTCCTCCAAATCCTTGCTGGCCCTGGCGGTATAAATGATTTGATAGCCCATATTAATCTTCGTATTTCTTTAGATCGACTTTTTCAAACCTGCCTTTTTGGGCATCCTCCAACCCTTCCATTACTTTAGTAAAAGCTAATTTATTTTTCCACAACCAGGCTTCTCTTATGGGGACGACTTCCGCCAACTTCAGGGTTATGGTATCGTTTTCATTTTTTTCAACCAGAAAAGTCTTCCTGGCATATTCAGGCCCCAAGGTAACTCTTCCCTTCGAATCGGCCACTTTGGTTAAATTTTCCATAATTACACCTCCTTTAAAACTATTATCTCAAAGTGGATAAATAGTCAAGTGGGAAAATCCCACTTGCTCAAACTGTCCGAAAAGTCTTCGATTCAGAAAACAAATTTTCCGTGATTTTTTCTTGACTCTTATTTCCACTCTATTTTATACTTGATTTTATCAAATAATTTCTTATCAACTGAATATCTTTACAAAAAAGGGCTCAATGAAATGAAGAAAAGGACTATCGAATACGACTCGCGGGTGGATGCTTTGGTAGCATTGGCAAAACGTTTAGCAATATATGAACATGGATATGGATTGGAAACCGAGGAGTTCTTTGATCAATACACTAAGGGAAATCTCGATGATTCAGAAAAATTCGTTGAATGGGCAAACGACTATCAGCACTATTTGGCGATGCGCGAGGAAATAGAAGAACGTTTACAGCATGCTGCATGATTCCCTAAAAAGCTACTGAATATGATAACACCCCTCATTTCTGAGATATTGCCACCTTCCCACATCACCGGCATTCACAAAAAGCGGTGATTGCCTGCGAAAAACCTTCGATAAAGGAAGTAGTTGAGGAGACATGGAAATGGGAGAATCAATCGTTATAGGATTTTATTTTTGCTTTATGCTCCCCGCTTAAATCCTTTCCAAAAGAATAGAAACATGGATGTCCCCTTTATTCCCTTAATTTCAGCAACACCCTATCCGATCAGGGCTTTTGTTACAATAAAATTCCGATCAAAATCAAGAGGCCCGAAAATCCTGGCCGGCCAGGGTCTTCGGGCCTCTTCATTACCTCTAAGAAAAGATCTCCTTCCCCTATTCTAATCCATGACCCCTTCCTTGATATCGAGTGTTCCCAGGAAGACGGCTTCTCCCTGCTGGAACTGGTAGAGGGTGATCGGATAAAGCAGGTGCCGCTTGGCGCCGAAAAGCTTGGAGCCGCCGAATCGAAGAACGCCCACGGGGGTATCCCAGGTTACTTTTTCCAAGGCCGCTGCAATTTTGTTAGGATCAAGGCTTTGGGCCGCTTCAATGCCTTTGACCAGACTGCTGGCCAGTCCATATTGGGGCCAGACATTGGAATCCCATTCCTTTTCTCCCCATTTATCCATAAAGGCCTTATGAATTTTCTTTTGAGAGTCGGTCCGGGGATCAAGGGGACCGGCTACGACCATATAGGCCTTTTCAGAATGGGGACCGGCAATCTTTTTCACTTGGGCCGGGGCCGGACCCCAGGCTAATAATACGGCCCCTTTGAACCCGAGCTCCCGGGCTTGCTTACAGATCAGGGCGGAAGTCGTGGGATCCGTAAAACTGGTATCAATCAAATCGGGTTTTTTAGCGATGATCCTGGTGAGCAAGGAGGTAAGATCTTTGGTTCCTCTTTCAAAAAACTCTTCGGAGATCACCTTCAGGCCTTCTCGATCGGCAGCCGCCTTCGAGGCCACCGTACCGGATTTCCCTGAAGTATCATTTGGATTAACGATGATCAGGGTCTTGATATTTTCTTTTTTCTTCAGAAAGGGGAAGACCGAGGCGTACATGAGCTCGATGGAGGGGTTGTATATGAAAAGCAGGGGGTTTTCCTTTTTGATCAAGGTATCCGCTCCACCGGCGAAATTAAGAGACAGGATGTTATTTTCCTTCATCAGCGGGGCGGCGGCCATAGTAGGGGCGCCGCCCTGGATGGCTAAAAAGTTACATTTGTCGGCAAAAATCGCCTTATTGGCGGCCTTAGCCGATTCGGCCGGGACATATTTGTGGTCGTATACCAGCACTTCGAGTTCATAGGTCTTCCCGGCGACTTTGAATCCGCCCTTTTTATTAATGGTTTCCGCATCCAGGGTAATACCCCGGGAGTTCGGAATACCCCAGGGGGCTGCCGGCCCGCTCAAAGCACACAGGATACCCAGCCTGACTTTTTCCGCTGCCCAAACCGGGCTGTTGAGGCCGGCCAAACCGATCAGCACGGCCAGAATAAAAATTCCGCAAATCCCAATTCTTTTTTTCATAAACACCCTCCTTTTAATAAAAAATTTAAGTTTCAAGATGCAAGTTTAACATGAAAATAACGTTCGTCGTTCAGCGTTCGGCGTTCGGCGAAATAAAGACAAATATTTTGTGCTCAGGGGAGTACCACGAAACATGAAAGGGTTTTCACCGAACGCCGAACGACGGACGGTGTTTT
>JACRBX010000045.1 GCA_016219225.1 Deltaproteobacteria bacterium | reverse complement strand
TCTTTTTGTGGGCATAAAGAATAAGTAGCGTAGCTATATCTTTTACCGGTTCCTTATTCTTTTTATCGATTAACTTAAAGGTAATTTCCCCAGGAAAATCCATCTTAGTCCCCCAATCTTTCAACCTTTTCCGCAGGTATCGTTTCTTCTTTCTCTACCGTGCCGTCGCGCCTGGTCACCAGGCGTCGCACCGATCCGTCCGGTTGCCTTAAAAATTCCGTTTTCCGAGCCCATCGCCTACGTTTTATTTCATCCATAACCTGCGAAAGCTCCACATTCAGGTCACGAGTTTTTTCCCAGGCAACCCATTCTTTTTCAGATAATTTAGCCATTTTCAAACATCTCCTTCAGAAGTCGGAGTAATTGCTGAAGCGCCATGAATTCATCATCATCCAAGTACTTATCCCGAACTGAGGCAAATGGGGGTAATTCGATGAATGTAAATATGGTTTAATTATAGGTTCTCGGCATAAATAAAAACAGACTTCGTGGGGGCAAATCTGCCCCCACCCCCGATAAGGATTCAGTCAAACGGTACGTTTCTTTTACCGCCCTCTCCCGTTAGCGGGAGCCGGCAGGGACAAGGCTCATCTTCTTCGCTTCCCTGCCATTGACCTTCCTGCCCCGCAAAAAAATGATGGAAGCACTGAGCAGTCCGGATGTTATCAACCCGATATCTTCCAGGACCCCCAGAAAGACAACGGCGCTGCTTCCCACGATGGCCCAGATAAGCGGTATGAGCAGCAGCGAAACGGAGGGCCTTCTTTCTGACCAGAGAAGCAGACCAAAGGTAAAAATCGTTGTCGGGCAAGGGGCCACTCCGAAGACCGGTGAAGATGGAAACCGATGACCGAGCAGATGACCGATAAGGGGGTAAATGACCATGGCGTAGGCAATGATAAGAAGGCCTGCCATGGAGGAGGTATCCCGTCTAATCCTGAAAGACAGGTTTGACTTGATTACCCCGGCCAGAAAAAAAAGGATGCCCTGGACGATAAAGAGTGCCCCAAAAGCGAAGGCTCCTTTATTGATCCGGCTGAAATAAGTCAGGTGGTAGGCGGCGCCATTCCAAATCCAGAGGCAGGATAGGATGGCGCTGATCATCCGGCCGGAATACCCCGTCCGCCTGACGGCCAAAAACAGGGCCGTAACCCCAAGCAGATAGGCGATGATCTGGACCGGCCAGATGGCCCGGTTATAGGTTGCAAAGATTTCCATGAACTGATCGATTGTAAAGGGTAAATTCATTTTCTTTCCTCCTCTTTCCATAAATTGTAATTGGTTAATCCGAAATCTCTTAGAATCTGGACAAGTTGACGGCCTAATGGGCTTCCTCGCGGGTCAATGGCTTCGGTGTCCCACAAAAGGTGGACGGCCAGGTCATTGCTGACAAAGGCATGGAAAAACAGTTTAAACTCAATCAAGCCGTTCAACTGGCTTATACGATTAAAAAGTTTCGTCATCTCGGGATTGAATAATTCCCGAACATCTCCGGATGCCCTAAGGTTTATGATTTCCAGACACTTCATTTTTTCGTCCTTCCTTTTTGCCATTCTATAATGCCAAAGCCGTGCCAAATTTAATTATTATAAAATATCAATTAGTTATGTAAAAATATAGGGTAGGCTGTCAATAGTGACGGAAATAAATTGTCATATCCGACGGCATGGGCTAAACTGTCAAATAAGGCGGAAATGAACCCATACGGTTCTCGGAGGAAGACGATGAGTTATGACGAAAAGAAGTATTTTCAGGAGGCAACACTCCGGATATGCGGCAGTCTGGAAGTGGAGAAGGCCCTCTGGCAGTGTCTACTATATTTCAAACACCTTTTTCCTGTAGAGGAAATGAGCCTTCACCTTTACGACAGGACCCTGGGCCTGATAAGCACGGTCGCCGCGGCGACAGCCGAAGGAGGGGTGTTCTTCAGAACTCCTCATAGAATCAAGATGCCGAAGGAAGCCATGTCAGACCTTGGTGGTTCTGAACTCCCCGATGTGAGAATCGTCAATCGCCCGGAGCGTGACCCGGCGACCAGACAGATGGCCAAGGTCCATGAAAAACCGGATTCATCCCTCCTGATCATGCGGCTGGTCGTCGACGGGCAAAGAATAGGGGCCTTGACCCTCCGTGCAGACGGCCTCGATAGATATACGGATGAGCATTCGAGGCTTCTATCTTTGTTGAACCAGCCGTTTGCCATAGCTTTATCAAACAGCCTGAGGTATCACGAAGTCCTCAAGCTTAAGGAGCAGCTTTCCGATGACAACCGGTATCTCCAACGGGAACTTATGCAGCTTTCAGGGGAAGAGATCATTGGCGGCGATTTCGGTTTGAAAGGGGTTATGGAAATGGTCCGGCAGGTAGCCCCTCTTTTAAGCCCGGTCCTCCTTCTGGGGGAGACCGGGGTGGGAAAAGAGGTCATTGCCAATGCGATCCACTACTCTTCGCCAAGAAAGGATGGTCCCTTCATCAAGGTCAATTGCGGGGCGATTCCCGACAGTCTCCTCGACAGCGAACTCTTCGGCCATGAGAAAGGCGCCTTCACAGGGGCCATGGCCCAAAAAAGAGGGCGATTTGAGAGGGCCCATCAGGGTACTATTTTTCTGGACGAAGTGGGTGAACTGCCTCCCAATGCTCAGGTAAGGCTGCTCCGTGTACTCCAGGAGAAGGAGATCGAACGCCTGGGCGGGACGAATCCGATCAAGGTCGATATCCGGGTTGTGGCGGCCACAAACAGGGAGTTGGAAAAGATGGTTCAGACCGGCGATTTTCGTAAAGACTTATGGTTCAGGTTGAACGTCTTTCCGGTCATGATCCCGCCTCTCCGGGAAAGAAAGGAAGACATCCCCGCCCTGGTCTTTCATTTAATCGAGCGGAAAGCCGGAGAAATGGGTATCAAGAAGCTTCCGGTTCCCGGTCCGGGGGCTATGGACCGGCTGATGGAATATGCCTGGCCTGGAAATGTCAGGGAACTCGAAAATATGGTTGAGCGTGCCATGATCCTCCGGAAAGGAGAGGCCCTGACTTTCGAAGATAACCAGGCCGAGACTTCGCGGGAGGTAACGCCCACCACGGTTATAAAAAAGGGGCAACCGCTTACCCTCGATGAGGCCATGACCCGGCATATCGAAGAGGTGCTCAAGATCTGCGGCCGAAAAGTGGAGGGGAAGGGGAGTGCAGCCGAACTGCTCGGTATGAATCCCAGTACCCTTCGAAACCGAATGAGAAAGCTTCACATCCGATTCGGCCGTCAGAAATAAAAGGGGACGTCATAAATGGGGACATCCTTTCTGAATTGACTTGTTCCGGGTTGCTTTGCCGGAGGTTCCCAGAGAGATAAAATTTCAAAATTCGAAGTTACCAGTTTTTTGATGGGCGATTTCGGCAACGGTGGCATCATACCGATACCGGGATCAAACTGAAATCCCTGCCCAAAGAATGTTTTTGGATTCCTATTCCTTGCCTTCCAACCTGCTTTTCTCCTTGCTCCAGTCTTTTCCTTGCCTTATACTCCCTTTAAAGAAAGCCAAAAGTAAAAAGAGAAAAGGTAAAAAGAAGTGATGTGTCGGGGTCGGACCACGGGAGTGGAATTTCAAAAATAAATAAAGAGTGAGGGACTTCTATGAAAATCAAAGATACCGTTGTGGTGGTTACGGGTGGTGGCAGTGGGATAGGGGAGGCTTTGTGCCGGCGATTTGCCCGTGAAGGGGCCAAAGGCATCGTCGTCGCCGATATCAATGAGGCTTTAGCTAAAAATGTCGCCGATCAAATAAATGGGGCGGCCTTCAAGTGCGATGTCAGCCGGGAAGAAGAGATAAAACAGTTAGTCCGCTTTGCGGAAGAGAAGTTCGGATTTATAGATCTTTTTTGCTCGAATGCCGGTATCCTTTTCATCGGCGACCTGGAGTGTCCCAATGATCAATGGCAGCGCATCTGGGAGATCAACGTGATGTCCCATATATACGTGGGACGGGCGATCCTGCCCGGAATGATCGCCCGGGGGGGCGGCGCGTTCATGATCACGGCCTCGGCCGCAGGGCTCCTCAACCAGATCGGTTCGGCGCCCTATGCCGTCACCAAGCATGCCGCCGTGGGGCTGGCCGAAAATATCGCCATCACCTACGGCGATCAGGGAATAAAAGTATTTGCCCTCTGTCCCCAAGCCGTGCGCACGGCCATGGCCGGGCCGGATGGCGGTGTAGCGGCTGTTGACGGGCTGATGGAACCGGAACAACTCGCCGAGGCGGTCATCGAGGGTTTGAATAAAGAAGCGTTTCTGATCCTGCCTCACCCCGAAGTAAAAACGTATATGCAAAGAAAGACAAGCGATTATGATCGCTGGCTTCAGGGGATGCGGCGACTCCAGGCCCGTTTCCTGGCGAGCGAACCGCTTAAAAAATAGTATCGGGCAATGGCAATGAAATCGACGCGCGTGTTCATTCATGGATTGGAAAAGAACGGGTAAGGTCTGTTCCGTGTACCCGAAACAGGTGAAACCCTCAAAAGGAAGGGGGAAGGATGAGATGCTTAATTGGATTTTAAAGGGGGATATTTCAACGGTTTGAATTTTTTAGTTGAATTTTAAAATTTTAAGCTTATATTAGAAATAGCACTCAATTAAGGCGAGTGCTAATAATTCAAGAATTTTTTGAAAGAAAGAAGGAGCGTAAACGTATGAAAATTAGGCCATTACATGATCGGGTCATTGTACAGAGGCTTGAGGAAGAAGAAAAGACCAAAGGAGGGATTATTATCCCGGATTCCGCCAAGGAAAAACCCCAGGAAGGCAAAGTCATTGCCGTTGGACCGGGGAAGATTTTGGAGAACGGGACCAAGCTCGCCCTGGACGTCAAGGTGGGCGACAAGATCCTCTTTGGGAAGTATTCCGGGACGGAGATCAAGGTCGAAGGCGAAGAATTTTTAATGATGCGAGAAGAAGATATCTTAGGCGTAATAGAATAAAGGAGGAAGTAAAATATGTCAGCGAAAGAGATTAAGTACGATTCAAAGGCCCGCGAGTCCATGAGGATAGGGGTGGATACCTTGGCCAATGCCGTTAAGGTGACCCTGGGACCTAAAGGCCGAAATGTAATATTGGATAAATCCTATGGGTCTCCGGCCAT
>JACRBX010000044.1 GCA_016219225.1 Deltaproteobacteria bacterium | reverse complement strand
ATGGATATGAAGATTAATTCTTGTCAACCTATGGTCAGGCAGGATGCCTGACCTATCTTACTACAGATCCACACGGAAACACATAAACAAGGTCCACTATGTCCCTGTGGGGCTTTGGCTAATAGAGAGTTCAAATTGATGAACGATAAAGAAAACTGGTATGCGATTTATACTAAAAGCCATTATGAACAGAAGGTCTATCAGGCCTTAACCGATAAATCCATCTCCGCCTTTTTACCCAGAATCGAGACCATGAGCCGTCGGCTGGATAGAAAAAAAAAGATCTGGCTCCCCCTTTTCCCTGGATATGTTTTTTTCTGTATTCCCTGGGAACTTAAACTGTATTGGGAGGTGTTGAAAACCTCCGGGGTGGTCAAGGCCTTGACCGTGGAAGGTAAGCCGATTCCCGTTCCGGAAGAGGAGATCCGTTCCATACAGATTGCCGTGGACAGCCTGCAGCCTCTTTTCCCCCACCCCTTTGTCCGGGAAGGAGATCGGGTAGTGATTGAAAGGGGGCCTTTGCAAGGCGCTCAGGGTATATTCATTTCCAGACAGGGGAAAATGGGAAAATTTGTGGTGGGCGTGGAGTTGTTGAACCGGGCCGTATCCGTTGAAATAGAACCGGAATTTATCCGGAAATTATAATTCAGATTAGACAGGATTAACAGGATCTATTGTATGTAATTGCTCTATGTCCAAAGCCCGTACCCTATAGACCAAATAGACAAGAAATGGAGGTTTTTATAACTTATGGAATATTCACTGGCCCCTACGGGAGAACGATTTTCTCTCCCGAACGCCGAAGATAAGGAAATAGAAAACAGGCGGCTCCGCACCCTGGTCGAAGAACAACGCCGTTTGGATCGGGAGATCGTGGTGGTCATGGGAGTCGGCTTTGTCGGGGCGGTGATGGCCGGCGTGATTGCCGATTCTCTGGATGCTCAGGGCCGATCCGGGAAGTTCGTCATCGGCATGCAGCGACCCAGCTCCAGATCCTTCTGGAAGATCCCTTTTATCAATCGGGGAGTTTGTCCGGTCACCGCTGAAGACCAGGAGGTGGCCCCGTTGATCCGGCGTTGTGTCCTGGATAAAAAAACCCTGACAGCTACCTTTTCCATGGAGGCCCTCTCCCTGGCCGATGTGGTCGTGGTTGACGTTCAATGTGATTTCATTAAAGAAGATCTGGGCCATGTCAAAAGCGGTAATGCCGATATTCAGGCCCTGGAAGAAAGTTTCAAGATTATCGGGCAGAAAATTTCTCCCAAGGCCCTGGTCCTGATCGAAACGACCGTACCGCCGGGAACGACCGAATACATCGCCTACCCTTATATTAAAAAGGCTTTTGAAGAAAGGGGTCTGTCCGAGGATCCTCTATTGGCCCACAGTTTTGAACGGGTCATGCCCGGGAAAGAATATGTGGCTTCGATCCGGAATTTCTGGCGGGTCTGCAGTGGTATCAACGATGAGGCCAGGGCCAAGGTGGTTCGATTCCTTTCCGAAGTCATCGAGGTGGAAAAATATCCATTGACGGTCTTAGACCGGCCCATGGAAAGCGAGACCTGCAAAATCGTCGAAAACAGTTTCCGCGCCACCGTGCTGGCCTTTATGCATGAATGGAGTCTTTTTGCTGAACGCAACGGGGTGGACCTGGTCAAGGTCATCGAGGCCATCAAGGTCCGTCCGACCCACAATAATATCCTGTTCCCCGGCCCGGGGATCGGGGGCTATTGTTTGCCCAAGGACGGGGGGTTAGGGCTTTGGTCTTATAAACACCTGATGGGTTTTCAAGATGATATCTTTCAGATCACTCCACTGGCCATCGATATCAATGATACCCGGGCCCTTCATGCCGCCCAATTGGTCCGGGATGCCCTGCGCAACAAAAACCGGATTGTGGCCTCTTCCCTGATTGCGGTTCTGGGGATATCCTACCGGGAGGATGTGGGGGATACGCGTTACAGCGGCTCAGAACTTCTGGTCCGGAAGTTAAGCGAGATGGGGGCGGAGGTCAGGGTCCATGATCCTTATGTGGATCGTTGGTGGGAGATGGAAAAACAAGACGATTATCCGATCCATAGCAGCTGGTCCCGTTTTTTCCGGAATCAGGAAGGGCTGACCAATCTTCTGGTATCCAAAAGCATTCCGGAGGCCGTACAAGGAGCGGATGCCTTGGTCTTGGCCGTTCGTCATCTGCCTTATCTGGAGTTGGATCCGGACCAGGTCGTAGACTGGATTGGAAAACCGGCGGCGGTCATCGATTGTTTTGGGATACTGAGAGACGATCAGATCCGGAGATATTTCGAGCTGGGCTGCGAGGTGAAGGGCTCCGGCCGAGGCCACATCAACCGCATCAAACGGGAAGTGTTGGGTGGAAAAAACATTTGAACGGAATTTTTATGAACTCCAAAGTCGCTGTTCTAAAAACCAGCCCGCAGACCGTCTTTGACGATATCAGCCGACTGGTCGAATGGGCTGAATTGAAAAAGCATCTCGATCCGACCCGGCCGGTCATCCTCAAAGACAACATCTCCTGGCATTTCCCTTTTCTTTCCGCCAATACCACCCCCTGGCAGTTGGAGGGGATGATCCGGGCCTTACAGGAAAACGGCTATAAGGAGTTGGTGGCGGTCCATAACAATACGGTGGTCACCAATCCCGATAAGGGTGGAAGGCTGAACAAATTGACCCCCATCTATCAGAAATACCGCATTCCGGAGCTCTATAATTTCAAGAAAGAACAGATCCGATGGATCGATTATCGTCCCAAGGCCCGAATGAGGGTCCTGGATCGTATCTTTCCCCGGGGAATCCGCATCCCCGAATTCTTCATAGGGAAAAATATCGTTCATCTTCCGACCGTTAAAACCCATATTTATACCACCACCACCGGGGCCATGAAAAATGCTTTCGGGGGTCTTTTGAATACCAAACGACATTATACCCACAGCGTCATTCATGAAACCCTGGTGGATCTCCTGGCCATCCAAAAAGAGATCCATTCCGGGATTTTCGCTTTGATGGATGGGACTCTCTGCGGTTCCGGCCCTGGGCCAAGGACCATGATCCCGGTGGAAAAGGATTATCTCCTGGCCAGCGGCGACAGCGTCGCTATTGATGCGGTAGCCGCCCATATGATGGGCTTTGATCCTCTGAAACTGCCTTTTATTCGTCTGGGTTTAGAGGACGGGTTGGGCCAGGGAAAGTTTGAAGACATTGATGTCGTGGGGGAAGATGTCTCCCGGGAAAATTTCGGATTTCAAGTGGGGGATAATTTTGCCAGTAATATAGGAGACCTCTTATGGTTCAGCCCCTTCAGGAAATACCAGAAGATTTTTTTTCATACCCCTTTGGTTAATCTGTTTATCTTCGGGTCCTTTTTTTATCATGACTTCATCTGGTGGCCTTTCAAGGGCACCCCTATGATGAACCGGTTAAAAAAAGAATCCAAGTGGGGGCGGTTTTTTTCGACCTATCCGGATTTATGATGTTTAAAATTTTCGTTGTGGGTTACGAGTTGTGAGAGGGAAACTTGTTCATTCTCAACCGGCAACCTGTGCCTCGTAACAGTAAAATGTGAGAGAAAATCTCCAAGTGCAAGGAGCTTTAATCAATATCTTATGGACTTTATTGACCTAAAATACCAACAGCAACGGATTAAAGAAAAAATAGATTCAAAAATCCAAAAAGTACTGGCCCATGGGCAGTATATTATGGGCCCTGAGGTCAAAGAACTGGAGAACCAGTTGGCCGAATATGTGGGCGTTAGGAATGCCATCGGGTGTGCCTCGGGAACCGATGCCCTGCTATTGGCCTTGATGGGCTATGGTGTCGGCCCTGGCGATGCTATTTTTACCACCCCCTTCACCTTCATCGCTACTGCCGAGGCCGTCAGTCTTCTTGGGGCCACTCCGATTTTTGTCGACATCGACCCAAAGACCTTCAACCTCGATCCGGCCAAACTCGAACTGGCCATCCAGGCTCTAAAATCAAACGATCCATCAATCTACCCCTTGCCCCGGCCTTTGTCACCGAACGCCGAACGCCGAACTCCGAACGATTCATCTTTAAACTCTCCGAACTCCGAACGCCGAACTCCGAACTTTATAGATCCGTCACGCGCCACGCGTCACTCGTCACTGTCTCCGCGCGGTATTATCGCGGTGGACCTTTTCGGTCTCCCTGCTGATTACAATTCTATAAATTCAATTTCGCAGAAATTTAATTTATTTGTCGTCGAAGATGGGGCCCAATCTTTCGGGGCCGAGTATTTCGGCCGAAGGGCCTGCTCCTTGTCCGACCTGGCCTGTACTTCCTTTTTCCCGGCTAAGCCACTGGGCGGGTATGGGGATGGCGGCATGTGTTTTACCAATGATGATCCATTAGCCGAGGTGATGCGGTCTTTGCGGATCCATGGTCAGGGTAACGATAAATATGAAAATATCCGAATCGGGATCAACGGTCGACTCGATACGCTCCAGGCGGCTATTCTTTTGGCTAAATTGGAAATCTTCCCCGAGGAAATCGAACTGCGGCAAGAAGTGGCCCAAAACTATACCACCTTGATGTCTCCGAACTCCGAACTCCATACTCCGAACTCGCCCCCCGGATATCAAAGCGCTTGGGCACAATACTCTATTTTATCGAAGAGCGAAGAACACCGCTCAATAATAATGGAAAATCTTAAAAGGGGGGGCGTTCCCATGGCCATCTATTACCCCAAACCCCTTCATCTCCAGAAGGCCTTTGCCTTTCTGAATTATAGCGAAGGGGACTTCCCGATCAGTGAAGACTGCGCCAAGCGTATCTTTAGCTTACCTATGCACCCTTATTTGAAGCCGGAGGACCAGGAACGGATCATCAACATTTTAAGGGCAGCTCAATGACCTATGACCCTATGACCCAAGAGACCCAATGACTCAAAGACCCAATAACCCAACACCCACTTGCCCCCAATGCGGATCATCGAAACTCCGGCGAAGCCATTCCAGGGGACGACTTGAAAAATTTTTAAAATATTTCAACCAAAGGGCTTATCGCTGCAAAGAGTGCAACTGGCGAGGGATGATCGCGACAAAAAATCAAAAAAGCTATAAAAAACCATTTTTTAAGGGCTATTCGATCGGCAAGCTTGTCCTTGTCGGGGGGGTTTTGATTTTTACGCTGTACCTGATGATTTATTTGGTAAAAAAGATCGGATGAGGACTGATTAAAAATCTTAACAATTGAGCGAGCGGGGCAGGTACAGAAACACACATAAAAATTATTTGAGGTGGTTTTGTTTATACCTATTGTTCTTCTCAGTCTGCTGTATTTTGCCACGATTTTTTTCGGAGGGGCCCACCTTTGGGTTCAGACCCCCCTTATCCTTTTCCTGTTTTTCTTCACCTTAGCCATCCTCTGGCAGCAGACCTTTAAAAAACCCCAAAGCTATCCCTTGCAGGTCCCGGTTATTCGGGACCCGGTCTTTTGGGTCGGTCTTTTGTTTCTCTTGTGGACCGTCCTTTCTCTTATCCCTCTTCCTCCCGATCTCTTAAGAGTGATTTCGCCAAAGGCCTTCGAAATCTGGAATGGAACCCGATCAGTGGGAGGAGAATTTCCCCACCCCTTATCCCTTTACCCCTATATGACGGTCAATAGCTGGATCTTCGGTTTGTTTCTCCTTGCTTTTTATCAACTGGCCCTTTGGGGAATCAGATCGCGCAGGCAAATCCATTGGCTGGTCGTGGGCCTGATGGGTTTGGGAACCCTGGAAAGTCTTTATGCCCTGGGCCAGGTGGCTACGGCCAGGCCTTATGTGCTCTGGTGGCTGAAAGATGTGAGTCAAGAGGTGGCTACCGGGAGTTTTATCTACCGGAACCATTTTGCCTGCTTTCTGGCTATGATCATCTGCCTGGGCGTAGGCTATCTGTGGGCTTTGGGCAAAGAGCATCAGGAAAAAAATTTTCCAAATAAGCAGGCCCTGGTTTATCGGGCCGGGGTCCATATGGGCTCCCTGGGTATCAGGGGGATTATTATTTTGCTGGTTTTAGCCATGATGATTGCGGCCTTGCTGGTCACGGCCTCCCGGGGAGGGGTGTTGACCCTCTTGGCCGGCCTGATCATCATGGGCCTTCTGCTGGCGACCCGTTTTTTTAAAAGTCAGAAGACCGTCATCCTTTTGCTGGCCCTGTCCTTGATCTGCACTTATGTGGGTTTTGTGGCCCTGGACCGGGTCCTGGAACGCTTTCAATCCTTTGAATTGGGTTTTGAAGACCGGATGGCCTTAGCTCAGGAAACCTTTCGGATAGGCCGGGAGTTTCCGGTTTCCGGAACGGGGTTGGGGACCTTTGAATTTGTCTATCCCGCCTATCAGGCGCGGCATTTAGAGGCCCTGGGAGACTATGCCCATAATGATTGGGTCCAGCTTTTTGCCGAAACGGGGTCCATAGGGCTGCTGATCCTGGGAGGGGGTTTTATTTGGTTTATGGGGCGATCGATTGCCCTCTGGCGGAAACGCCGCGATCCTTTTAAGATCGGCTTAGGTCTGGGGGGCCTGGGGGCCATGGTAACGGTTTCCCTCCATTCCTTGAGTGACTTCAATCTGCACCTCCCGGCCAATGCCCTTTTATTGGCCTTGATCGCCGCTCTAACCTGGTCGGTTCTTAATTCTCCCGGATCGGAAGGTCGGGAAAAAGCCCCTCCGGCCAGGGCGGTCCTGAAAGTTCCTTTGTGGGCGGCCATACCTTTCTTGACCTTACTCACTTTCTTTTTTGGGGCCTTGTCATTGAGGACTTTTCAGGTATGGCAGGCTGATACTTTGGCCCGGACTGTTTGGAATTCAACGCTCCCATTTAATGAACCGACTGATTCGGATTTGCTAAAGGCCTGGACCCTGGCCCCCGGGAACGCTCGGTATTGGGGCTGGCTGGCCTCCCGAGTGACTGAAAAACCGGCCCTGGTTGGTCAGGTGGATGATAGGATCCACAAAGGAATCGGTGACTTAAATCTCTATCTCCTGGGTCAAGGGATAGTGCGGAATCCAACGGCCTGGAACATGTGGAGAGACTTTGCCTGGACGGCTTTTTTTAAGGCCGGTAAAGAGCCGAAGACCTACTTCCCTTTAGCGGAGCAGGCCTCTTTACAGGCCTCCCGTTTTCGACCCTATGCCTTTTCGGGGCATCTCGATTCCGGTATGATCGGTCTGGCCTCCTACACTCGCCAGGGCGGGAAGGGAGAAAAAAAATCATGGATGGAGGCCTTTAACCGGGCTTTATCCTTGAATCCCGATTTATCTCCCCGGGTAGCCGACCAGGTCCTCTTGTATCTTGGTCCGGGAGGGGCTAAGGAATTAACAGGTATCCTTCCAAAAGAGACAAAGTCCTATCTTTTGACCGGAGTTCATCTGTTAAAACAAGGGATTTATAAAGAAGGGCTGGAATACCTCAGGCAAGGGGAGCACTATCGGGAAAGGGAAATTGAACGCCTCTGGGAAGAGGCCCTTCCGGCCAGGGCCGGATCCCTGGATAAAAGAAAAGACATTTTAGAACAACTCAGAATCCTGGATCCCCGGTACCCCGGGCTCCTGCTGGCACAAGGAAGCCTATTGGAGGCCTTAAAATCTCAAGACCGCCGGCATGGAGTGCTTGGTGCGTTGTGGGACCGGAAAGAATTAGCCTGGAACCTTAAGCTTCTGGAAGAACAGAAACAAGGCTCTTTTACCGAGATTGCTTACTTTTTAGGGAGGGTGGCGGAAGAAGAAGGGGACCTTAAAAATGCCCGTTTCCAATTTCATCGGGCCATTCAGCATAATCCCCAATTTTTCCCGGCCTGGGTACGCCTTGAAAAGGTTTTGAAGCAGACGCTGCGCAGCGACGGAGATCGGGTGGAATTGGAAAATCTTCAAAAGAAGCTCGGGTTGTATGAAATGGACCGGGTGGTGGGGGATGCCTGGGTCCTGGAAGGCGTTTTTGAAAGATTGCCGGCCTGGAAGGCCCCTTTTAGGAACGGAAATCGATTAAGCCGGTTGGAGATTGATTTTTCCGGGGAGCCATCCGGGGCCTGGAAGCTTATTTTGGATGGACGGTTTGTCTCGGCCTGGGCCGGGAGCCGATATTCAGGAGAGAAAAAAATAATGATCCCTGAAGGAGAGCACGAATTTAAGTTGATTCATTTCAAGGAATCTAATAAAATTAAATTTGAAAAGTTGCCATTTAGATTGGCAATCAAATTTAATTAGTTTTCATTCGGAATCTCCGGATTTCCGGATGAAAACTAAACGGTATTCCTCCGAAAAGTTTCGGTAGGGGTAAAATACCGTCCTAATAATAGCAAGATACTGTCCAGGCCCTATTTCTCAATTATAGAGCATTAGGTATAGTAAGATTCTTAAAAGTCCCTGTCAGTCTGGGTGGGTCTGTGGCTAAACCAAAATATGCATGATTGATATACATTGTCATATATTGCCCGGATTGGATGACGGGGCCAAGGATCTGGAGGATGCCGTGGCCATGTGCCGGATGGCGGCGGCCGACGGCATTGGGACCGTGGTGGCTACTCCCCATTGCCGAAACGGTGTGTACCAAAATAGTGAACAGACTATTTTGCCCGTCTTGGAGCAATTGGAAGAGCATCTGAAAAAAGCAGGAGTGGACTTGGAACTTCGTCCAGGGGCCGATATCCATATCCATCCCGAAACGATTCCTTTTTTACGTCAAAACCCCAGGTTGTTATTAGGTGGGCGTTACTTTCTGCTCGAACTTCCGGCCCAATCCATTCCACCATTTACCCGGGATTTTATTTTTGAGTCCCTACTCGCCGGTTTTATTCCCATTATCACCCATCCGGAACGAAATACCATCATTCAAGGGTATTGGAAGGGCCTTGAAGAGTGGGTCAAGGCCGGGGCCTTGGTCCAAATCACGGCTATGAGCCTGACCGGGGCATTTGGCGGCCAAATAAAGGAAACCGCCTTTCAAATGGTCCGGATGGGGATGGCCCACTTGATTGCCACCGACGCCCATTCTCCAAGAAGACGCCCTCCGATCCTTTCGCAGGCCCGAAAGATATTAGAAACCTTCTTCGGTCCGGAACAGGCCCAGGCCATGGTAAAGGAAATACCCGAAAAGATTATGCGGGGGCAGACGATTGATGCCCCCCTTTTGAAGATGGCCTCACCCGTTCAGAAGTCGTTTTTTAAGAGGATGTTAGGGGGGTATTTAAATAAAAAATAAGTAACTATTCAGCAAAAAATTTGAAATAATTAAAAAAAGTTCTTGACAAGGTTTTGGACGCGATTTTGAAAAATCTGGATTGATACGGACATGATGGAGAAGCCGAGTGGAAAGCGTCATATTGTCTTGTGTAGGCCAGT
>JACRBX010000043.1 GCA_016219225.1 Deltaproteobacteria bacterium | reverse complement strand
GATGGATCAGCACCTTTTCTCCTTGGCGGAAGGCGGACATGGTCTTATCTCCTTTTTCAGGGAATGGTGATGCCCGATTTGGATTGGGCCGTAAGCTGCCGGATGCATTTCTCGCACAGGAGGCTGCCGGCAAAGGCCTCCTGGACGGCCGAGGTCCGCTTTTTAGGTATTCGAGGTACCGGGCAGGTCCCACCACAGCGCCGCAGCGGTGGCAGGTTTCCAGTTTTTCACGGCATAAAACAAGTTAATGACATTGGGTCCGTAGGTTGCATCTCTCTGATTTCATCAGGATTCGGATTATAGATGGATTGGGTCTTCGATCAGGAAGAGTTTAGAATAGGCATAGAAGAGGTGTCAAGGAAAAGTTCAAAAAGGGTCACAGGATCAGATCTTTTAAATTGACGAAAAATTAACGTTGTTCATTAGATTCAGAAATTCGAAATGATGTTCCCCACTCCCGTGGGGAACACTCCCACGGTTTCTGTCTCCAGGAAAAGGGAGACCGCTTCTACGGCTCCTTTTTACCCCAAAGACGCATGCCGATAATGCCGATCTCGAAGAGCAGATAGAGAGGAACGGCCATGAGCATCATATTGAAGGCATCGGGGGTCGGGGTCAGGACGGCAGACAAGACGGTAATCACTAAGATGGCATAGCTCCGATAGCGGGTCAGGAAACTGACCTTCACCAGGCCGATCCGGCCCAAAAGGATCATGGTCAGGGGCAGTTCAAAAATAATGCCGAAGGCGAAAATGAAGAGGAGGCAAAAGGAGACAAATTTTTTTACGGAAATAATGGCCTCTATGTGGCTGCTCTGGTAACTTAAAAGAAATTTGGTCCCGTAGGGCAAGGTAACAAAAAGGCAGAAACCGGCCCCCAGATAGAAGAGGAAGACCGCCCCGATCCAGAAGCCGATCATCGTTTTCCGGGAGAGGGTGGGGAAGACGGCCCGGAGGGCCGACAGGACTTTGAACAATAAAAATGGCACGGTAACGAATAGGGATGAAAACAGGGCGATATTGAGCAGAGTAAAAAAGGTTTCGGAAAGCCCGTAGTAAGCCAGGGTAACCCCGGTATGTTTTTGTAAAAAATCCAGAATCGTTTTGGCAAAGCCGTAGCCGATCACGGCAAAGATAAAAACCACGGCCAGCACTTGGATCAGGCCTTTCCTGAATACCTCCAGGAAGGCGATGATCCGTTCCGGATTTTCAAAATATTCCACTAATGGGCGCATAACCGAAACTCCCCGATTAAAACCTTAATCCATACGTGAGATGCCGGTGCTGTTTTATTGAGTTGTCTTGTTTGCATCCTGCAACCTGCAACTTGAGACTTGAAACTTGCAACTTTATTTATACCGCAGAGGCGCAAAGAGCGCAGAGAGAACCATTATTGTTCAATCCCGTGAGAGGCGGGATTGAACAATAATGGTTCTGGACTCTGTCCCGGAGGGTTGCGAAAGCTTTTTCCTTTCTGTCCTCTCAACAGAAAGAAAAATTAATTTCTTCTTTGCCCCCTCTGCCTGCCCCGTGAAATGTCTTTTCAATTCTATTTCACCGGGGCGCCTCTGCGGTGAACATAGTTATTCCGGGAAGAAATATATACTCTTTACTCCAAAAAGGAAATGGGATAATATTCCAGGCAATAGTTTCATGGGTTTATTAAATAATGCTCATTCCGACAAGATTAAATTTGACGAGAGGGAACTCATGACCAAAAAAAAGAAGATCGGCCAGGAGATTATGATGGGCAATGAGGCCATGGCCCGGGGGTTGTTGGAAGCCGGAGTCCAATGCGCCACTTCTTATCCCGGTACACCGGCCTCCGAAATCCTGGAGGCCCTTATCCGCATAAAAAAGAAGGAGCGGCTTCCCATTTTTGCCGAGTGGGCCATCAATGAAAAAATAGCCTTTGAAACGGCCCTGGCCCAAAGCTATCTGGGGCGTCGGGCCGCCGTTTCCATGAAACAGGTCGGGTTAAATGTGGCCGCCGATCCCCTGATGAGTGCCGCTTACATCGGCGTTAAAGGCGGCTTTGTCATCATCGCAGCCGATGATCCCGGCCCCAAGAGCTCCCAAACCGAACAGGACAGCCGTTTTCAGGCCTTCTTTGCCAAAATTCCGGTCTTTGATCCTTCTTCTCCATTGGAAGCCAAGGAGATGATTCCCCGGGCCTTTGACCTTTCCGAAAAATATGGAATCCCGGTTTTGCTCCGTCCAACGACCCGGGTCTGCCATTCCCGGCAGCCGGTCCCCCTGTATGCCATACCGGAAGCGGATACCCAGGCAACCTTTGAACGGAATCCGGGACGCTGGGCCGCCACCCCTAATTTCCGTTATCTCCTCCATAAGGAGTTAAACCAAAAACTCCAGGCCATGGCCCAGGAGAACCCCATTCCCGGAGGTTGGACCAAAGCAGATCAGCCGGAACCCCTGGCTATTGTCGCATCAGGGGTTCCCTATGCCCTGGTCTCTGATATCCTCCTGGACGCCAAGATGTCCGGCAAGATCCCTTTGTTCAAGGTGGATCAACCTTATCCTTTGCCGGTGGAACGAATGAGGAAATTCCTCAAGAGATATAAAACCGTCCTGGTCCTGGAAGAAACGGCTCCGCTGATCGAGATGCAGTTGGCCGATGGCCTGAGATTGCGGGGCCGGCGGGACGGTTCCATCCCGGCCGAAGGGGAGCTGACGCCGGATCAGATTCATCGTCTCCTGGCCCGATTATTGAACTGGGAAAAACCGGGAGAGCCGGTCGCCGAACCCAAGGGAAGGAGGCCCACCCTGTGCCCCGGCTGCCCCCACCGATCGGCCTTCTGGGCCATTAAAAAAACCTTTCCCAAAGGGATTTTCCCAAGTGATATCGGCTGTTATACCCTGGGGATGAACATGGGGGTGGTCGACACCTGCCTTTGCATGGGCGCCAGCATCAGCATAGCCACCGGCTTGTTTCAGGGTTTCCAAACCGCCGGTCAACCCATCCCGCCTATTGTAGCCACTATCGGCGATTCCACCTTCTTTCATGCCGGGATCCCGGCCCTGGTCCAGGCCGTCCACCAGAAGGCCCGTTTCATTCTGGTCATTCTGGACAATTCCACCGTGGCCATGACCGGGGGCCAGCCGACCCCCTTTCTTTCGACCCTTTCCGATGGAATGCCCGCCCAGCCTGTTGCAATAAAAAAAATGGTCAAGGCCTGCGAGGTAAAATTTATCGAAGAGACCGACCCCTATGACCTTCCCGATATGACCCGGTTGCTCAAAAAAGCCGGAAATTATATTCAGCAGGAAGATAGCGGCCCGGCGGTTATTATCGCCCGACACCCTTGTCTGGTCTATGGCCGGCACCTCCTGCCGGCAGAACCCCTGTCCAAAGTGGTTCTACCTGAGGAAGAATGCGATGGCTGCGGTTTTTGCGTCACCCAATTCGATTGCCCGGCCATGGTCCAGGAAAAGAAAAAAATGCCGGTGCACCTGATTGAGGAATTATGCGTCCACTGCGGCACCTGTATTGCAGTGTGTCCCAAAAAACATATCCGGAGGGAAGGCTGATGAAAAAACAGATCGTCATCGTTGGAACCGGCGGGCAGGGGGTTTTGTTTGTCACCCGGGCACTGGTAGAAACCGCCTTTCTTTCCGGTTATCCGGTGATCTCTTCCGAAACCCACGGCATGGCTATGCGCGGCGGTTCGGTTTTATCCCAGGTCAAAATCGGCCGCTACCTGAGCCCGGCCATTGAACAGGGCCAAGCCGATCTGCTCCTGGGCCTGACCGACCAGGAGGCCGGCCTTTATGCCTACACCCTCAAACCTAAAGGGAAAAAAATAGTCAACTCCAGGGAGGAAGGGAAAGACCGGATTGATGCTCAGGGCCGGGCCAGGAAAATGGGGCTGGCCCGATCGGGGAATATGGTGTTCTTGGGCTATGTGGCCCAAAAAAGCGGCCTGGGATTTTCCACGGAGAAATATATCGAAGCCATAACCAAATTATCTCCCCCCAAATTCCGGGAAGAGAACATCAGGGCCTTTAAAGCCGGCCTGGCTTTATAAAGAATCTAACCCTCCGGATCCGTCTTTTTCAACTGCCCCAAGGACATCCCTTCTATCCAGAGGGAGAAAAGGCCCAAAAAAACGATCGGGATGAAGCCGACAAACCATAACAACAGGGCAAAACTCTTGGCCAGGTTGGCTTCTATGCCCAAAAAAATCAAACCGGCCGCACAGGCCCAATGAAAGGTGCCGATATAGCCCGGGGCGGAAGGAATACTGACGCCGAAAATCAGGACGATCAAAAGGAAAAAAGCCGCCAGGACAGGCAGATTCAGGTGAAAGGCCTCAAAAAGAAAGTAATAAGAGAGGGCGGTCACCACCCATAAAAAAAGTGAATAACCGATAACCACCAGAATATCCCTGGTGTTCTGTAATACCTCAAGACCCAAAACAAAGGATTCGATCTTTTTTAAGATCTTAGAGGAAAGTCTTTCAGGCAGGCGCCGCAAAAAAAATCCGATCAATCGGCTGACCTTCTCATTATGAAAATGTAAGGACAGGAGCACTCCCAAGACAATCAGGTAAAGAAAAAAAGAAAGGGTGCCGGCCATTTTAATTTGGTATGGGGTAAAGAGCTGGGATCGCTCCGGCGGAAAAGGCATAAGAAGAATCACCAGCAAAAATATTAACAGGATGGTAAATCCGTCAAACAATCTCTCCACCACAATAGTGGCAAATGAAGCGGTTTTACTGATCTTTTCCTTGTTGCCCAGGACATAGGCCCGAACCAATTCCCCTACCCGGGCCGGGAGGATATTATTGGCCATAAATCCAATGGCCGTGGCATGAAAAAGGGGGCCTGTTTTTATCATTTTTATCGGAGACAACAGGTATCGCCACCGTTTGGCCCGGATCCAGATGGATAAAAGTTGGATCAGTATAAAGGGAATGATATAGAGGTATTCCACACTTTGAAATATAGCCCAAATACTTGCCAAATCGATTTTTCTCAGAAAAAAAAAGAGAAAAACGAGGCTCAGGACAAATCCGCCCCAATAACCGTATTTATTCATACCAGTCCCTTGATCTGGCGGCAGATATAGTGGATTTGGTCCTGGGAGATGGTCAACCCGGAAGGCAGATAAAATCCCTGTTCCGATAATTTTTCAGCCACCGGAAAGGGTCCATATTTCCTGGCCTTCCGGGTATCTTCGGTAAAAACAGGCTGAAGGTGCATAGGGACAAAGAAGGAACGGGTCTCTATGCCCTGCTTTTTTAATTCTTCCACTAATTGATCCCGGGACAGGCCGAATTCCTTTTCCACTAAAACCCCATACATCCAGTAGACATTTTTGGCCCAGGGCTTCTCGACAGGTAACCGCAACCCTGGAATACCCTTCAGCCCTTTATTATATTCCCCGGCCATCCACCGTTTCTTTTTGATATGGGTGTTGATCTTTTTTAATTGAGCCACTCCCAAGGCGGCCTGCAAATTGGTCATCCGGTAATTAAACCCCAGGTCGGTATGGAGGAACCGTTTTCCAGGGGCATGGGCCAGATCCTTTAACCTTCTGGCCTTGTCGGCCAATTGGGGATCATTGGTGACCACCATCCCGCCCTCTCCGGTGGTAATAATTTTATTGGCATAAAAACTGAAGCACCCCAGATCCCCGAAGCTCCCGCAGCGCTTCCCCTTATATTCCGCTCCATGGGCTTCCGCCGCATCTTCGATAACGGCAATGGAAAACCTGGCGGCCAGGGAAAGAAGAGGGTCCATATCCACCGGATGGCCGTAGAGATGAACCGGAAGGATGGCTTTAACCTTAATCCTGCCCCGCTTTTCCTGGGTGTTGAGGTAAGAGGCAACCCGGTCTAAATCGATATTGAAGGTTTCCGGTTCGGAATCGATAAATACCGGCCTGGCCCCACAGTAAGCCACGGCAAAAGCTGTGGCGGCCATCGTAAAGGTTGGGAGCAGGATTTCATCTCCGGGACCGACCCCCAGGGCAGCCAGGGCCAGATGAAGGGCCGTGGTGCCGCTGGTGGTACTGATGCCGTATCTGACCCCGCAAAAATCGGCAAACTTTTCTTCAAATTCCGTTAAATACTTCCCCTGGGAAGAAATCCAGTTGGTTTCTAAACAGGAGATAACCTTTTTAAGTTCTTCCTTCCCTAATAAGGGCTCGTTAACGCGTATCATGGTCTCTAAAAAAACTCCTTATCTTCCATTCCGGCATAAGGACCTTGTTTGACCTCCAACAGCTTGCTGGGTTCTAAAATTTTTATACCATGTCCCCCATAGGCCAGAAGAACAGTGTCTCCCTGGTTTAAAATACGGGAGAGAAGAAATTCTTTATTCTCCCGGTACAAGGAAATTTCTATCTTCCCATAAATCACATAGAGGACCTCCTGGGTAACACGAACATCCCGGGCGATAAGATTATGAACATGGGGCTTGACTTCATGGCCGGAAGGATGGACCAGGAGCCCCAACTGCTGGGAAAACTCAAAGGGACTGAAAAAATTGACACCCGGCTGACTAAATCCATTTCGGACGATGATGGCAATGGGTTTATCATCTGCTTCGATCTTTTCAATAAATTCCATCTTTCCCCCTCTCCCGCCGATTAACCCTGAAATCGGAGTCTTAAAACGGTCATGATATATTTTCGCCCCCTTTTGAGATATCCGGCCAGGTTGGAAGCCGTCTTGGATTCCCCGGAGCGCCGAGGCAGACAAGTATAAGGTATTTCCAGGATCCGGTATCCCTTTTTATAGGCCCGGTACAAAAAACCGATACAATACTCCCCATAATCGCCCTGCAAGGGAATGGCTTGCAAAATTTCTTTTCGGGTCCCGATATATCCGCTGGTATAATCTTTAATGGCCGGGCTCAAAACAAAAGACGCGAAGAGGCAGATCATTTTGCTGAAAAAGGACCCCCAGGGGGAATGGCCCTTTTCTTCGCCTCCGGGAACATAGCGGGAAGCAACCACAATATCATGATTATCCAGGGCTTTCAACAGTTCGGCAATCTTTTCCGGGGGCTGTGAGAAGTCACAATCCATCCAGAATATAAACAGCCCGGCAGAGGCCTTTATCCCCTCTTGAAGGGCCGAAGTCAGCCCGCGCCGGCCGATCCGGCGAATCAGACGGACCCGCGGATCCTTCCGAATAAGTCCTTCCACTACCTTCCAGGTCCGGTCCGGCGAATCGTCATCGACAACGACGATCTCACTCGCTTGGGGTAAATGGGACAATAGGATTTCGATCAGGGGCCCGATATTCCCGGCTTCATTATAGGTCGGAAGGACCCCCGATACTTCGACAGGCTGTTGATCATCAATCATGAAAATGTGGTTCTCCGAACCCCGAACTCCGAACTATAGGGGTTGCATTAAGTTCCGAAATCCGAAATCGAAAATTAGGACGCAGATTTTCGCCGATACTCTCAGGTTCAAGAAACAAGCTCAAAGCTGAAAGCTCAAAGAGAAAATCTGAAACCTGCATCTTGCAACTTTTTTTCAAATTAAATCTTGGCAATCTGCACGATCGGCGAAAATCTGCCGATCCGAGTCGATCCGAGTCGATCTGCGTCCCAAAAGGAAGTTCTTATACAACGAATTTACATCCGCATGGACCTGGTCAGCAGATTCATCTCATTGGGATAGTTAAGGGCATCCCAGGGGAATATCTCCCCTTTTTGCCAACGCTGCCAACGAAGAAGGTCTTCCTCTACCATCAGCCGGACCAATTCTTTAAAACGTACTTCCGGTTTCCAGCCCAATTTTTTCCTGGCCTTGGAATAATCCCCATGGAGATAACTGACATCGACGGGCCGTAAGAAACGTTTATCTTTCTTGACATATTTTTTCCAATTGAGCCCAACCACCTCAAAGGCCAGTTGGACAAATTCTTCCACCGAATGGCATTCATTGGTGGCCACCACATAATCGTCAGGCTTTGAATGCTGCAGCATGAGCCACATGGATTTGATATAATCCCTGGCAAACCCCCAATCCCTTTTGGCCGACAGGTTGCCCAGAGGTAATTCCTTTTCCAGTCCGATGGCGATTTTGGCAACGGTATTGGTAATCTTCCGGGTGACAAACTCCAGGCCTCGCAGTGGGGATTCATGATTGAAAAGGATGCCATTGACGGCAAAAATGCCGTATCCTTCCCGATAGATCCGGGTAATCCAGTAACCGTATATTTTGGCAGCGGCATAAGGGCTGGCCGGACAAAAGGGGGAAGTTTCATTCAGGAGGGTCAGGTCATGATTTCCAAAAAGTTCGCTGGTGGAGGCCTGATAGAATTTTATTTTGGGATCGACCTGACGGATCACCTCCAGAATACGGGGCACGGCCAGCCCGGAAACATTGGCCGTGCCCACCGGCTCTTCAAAGGAGGCCCCTACAAAACTCTGGGCCGCCAGATTATAGATTTCGTGGGGTTTCGAACTGATAATGGCTTCGGTAATGGAAGCGGTATCAATCAATTCTACCGGTATGAGGCTTATTTTATCAAAAATATTGAGATACTGAATCCTCCAGAAATTCGGGGTGGAAAGCCGGCGGAAGGTCCCAAAGACCTGATAACCCTTTTCCAATAAAAATTGAGCCAGGTAGGCCCCGTCCTGGCCGGTCACGCCGGTAATTAAGGCCCGTTTACCAGTTGTTTTTTCCATAGTAACCCTCACGTTAAATTTCTAAACGATTAAATTCCCATATAATTAAATAAAAAATCCTTTTATCGTCACTTTCCGAATCGAAGAGCCAGGGTGGCCTTGGTGTAGTCCACCAGATATTTAACAAAGTCGGTTTTACTTTCGCCCCCCAAGCGATGCTCATACACCACCGGGATTTCCCGGATGATAAAACCGGCCTTACGGGCATGATGAATCAAACGAATGCAATAATCGCCATACCCATAAAAAATAGGCTGCTTTTTCAAACGCAAGATGACTTCTCTTTTAAGGACCAAAAAGCCGCTCAAATTATCCTTTACCGGACACCCCAAAACCAGACGGATAAAAACATTGAAGACCCAGCTTCCTAAATATCTAATGCGGGAAGTATTCATTCCGCCCCCGGGAACATATCGGGATCCGATAATCATATCCGCTTCCGGCAATTGTTCCAAAAGCCTGGGAAGATCCTTCGGATGATGGTTGAAATCCGTATCCATGAGAATGATTACCTCCGTTCGGGACGCCTCAATGCCGGCGGCAATGGCCGTCGCCAGGCCCCTTTCCTCTTTTCTGAGGATTAAGGAGACCTCCGGTCGATCGGAAAAGCTTCTCCTGACCAGATCGGCCGTCCCGTCAGGGCTGTTATCATCCACCACGATTATCCGGGGCTTAAAGGCTGACAGGGACAACACCTCTAAAATCGAACGGATTAGTTCAACGATGTTTTCCTTCTCATTATATGTGGGTAAAATAATGGAGATTTCGATGGCCGGGCCCCTTTATCCTTCCAGGAATTCCTGGATCAGTCCAATGACCTGATCCTGTTGGGTCCGGGTCAACTGGAATCCCGAGGGAAGGGAGATCCCCCCTTTTGAAATCCATTCAGCCACCGGATAATTCCCATGATTCTGATAGGGGGGCATACCGGGTATGGGATAAAAAACCGGGCGGCTTTCCACCCCGGCCCTGGCCAGAAAGGTGATCAAATCATCCCGGTTCTTACGGGTTTCCGGTTTCAAAAAAATGCTGTAGAGCCAGAAGACCGACCTGGCCCATTTTTCCTCTGCCGGCAGAATGATACCGGGAAGTTTACTTATTTTATCGGTATAATAACCGGCTATCGCCCTCTTTTTTTCGATCAACTGATCCAGTTTGGTTATCTGCCCCAAACCGATTGCCGCCTGGATATTGGTCATTCGAAAATTATACCCTATGACCGGATGCCAATATTTTCTCTCCTTGGACATTCCATGGTCCCGGAGAATAAGGGCCTTTTCCATCCACTCCTTATTGTCGGTTACCAGCATCCCGCCCTCACCGGTGGAAATAATCTTGTTTCCGTAAAAACTGAAACAACCCATATCCCCTAAAGACCCGACTTTCCGGCCCTGGTATTCCGCCCCATGGGCCTCGGCGGCATCCTCAATGACCCAAAGGTGATAATCCCTGGCCAAATTTAATATGGGTTCCATGTCGGTAGGGTGTCCGTAAAGGTGAACCGGAATAATGGCCCTGGTTTTCTCGGTTATCAAGGGATGGACCAGAGAGGGATCCAGAGTCCAGGTTTTTTCATCCACATCCGCAAAAACAGGACGGGCTCCCGTATAGACCACCACATTAGCGGTGGCGATAAAGCTTAAGGCCGGAACAATCACCTCATCCCCAGGGCCGATACCCAGGGTGAGCAGGGCCAGATGCAAGGCCGTGGTTCCATTCGAGGTGGCTACTCCGTAACGGGCTTGGCAAAAATCGGAAAAGGCCTTTTCGAATTCCGGTATATATTCACCCTGGGAGGATATCCACCCGGTTTTAAGGCAATGCATTACCCGGTCGATCTCCTGATGATCGAGCCACGGTTCCATAATGGGAATCATATCAATCCCTTATCGATTTAGAATTTGGTATTCCACAAACAAAAACATATTAGTTTAACTAAAATAGAATATAAAGTCAAAAGGTTTCCTGGGCCAGGACTTCCTGGAAGACGAGGTCGTGGAGCAAGGGCCTGAAGGATTTTATTTTCTCATTAGCCCGGGTAGGATGAATGCGGTTGGTTAGAAGAACAACCGACAGGTCTCTTTCCAGGTCCAGCCAGAAGGACGTCCCGGTAAATCCCAGATGGCCCACCGTTTCTTTGGAAAAGAAACGGCCTGCCATGGAGCCGGTTGCCGCCGGGGTATCAAAGCCCAGGGCCCTGGTTGTCCCCTCGGGCCGGTTCTGCCTTTGCCAGAATAAACGGACCAGCTTCCCGTCGAAAAGGCCGGCGGCCTCCGGATGATCATAGGCCCTTTTTAAGGCCCGCAATAACCGAAAGATATCGGAAGCCGTACCAAAGAGTCCGGCCTGGCCTGAGACCCCGCCTACGGCATAGCTATTTTCATCATGGACTTCTCCCCGCAGGATCTTTTTCCGCCAGGGGCAGTCTTCGGTGGCGGCATACGTTTCAGGATTGACCACACCGGACCGGGACAGGGGCCGAAACCCCAAACCAGCCAGCCCCAAGGGGCTATAAATATTTTTTTGGATCCAGGTGTCCAGGGCCTCTCCGGCCGCCGCCTCAAAAATCCATTCCAGGACAATAAAGCCCAGATCACTGTATAAAGTTTGACCCCCCGGAGGACCTATAAATGGTGTCCTTCTGACCCAATCCCGGAGGATTTTTTTTTTGTCCCCTTTTTCATGACTCAAATCCAAATAATAGGGCCGGTAGGCCTCAAAACCGGCCGAATGGGCTAAAAGCTGGCGAATGGTGATCCCCGATTTTTCAGGTCCCCAATTTCTTTCATCTCCCGATTCCAAATTTTGATCCAGGAACAAGCGCCCTTTTTCTATCAGGCCCATGATTCCCAGGGTAGTGGCCAGGGGTTTGGTTAAGGAGGCCAGATCAAAAATAGTCTCTTTTTGAAGGGTCTGTTTTTCAGGGATCAGGGAAGAATAACCATAAGCTTCATGGAAAAGGATGCTTTCCCCAAGGGCTACCAATAATACGGCGCCGGGAAAGACCCTCTCCTCCACTGCAGAGTGCATGAATTGATGGATTTTGGGAAAAGAAGGCATTAGGTGCTTAGTACCGATACATCGACAAAATTTTGTCGATCAGGTGGCAAAATTCCTGTAGGGTGGGTGCAGCGAAGCGTAACCCACCTTGCATTTTGCTTATTTAAATTTCCACGGTCAACAAGGCCTTTTCACCATCTATGAAGGCAGGGGCACCGATGGGGATGGGGATATTCCGGGTGCCGTGGCCGATAGGCAACCCGGTCCAGACCGGGATATTCAATGTCCCCAATATATTTTTTATCGTGCTTAAAGGGATCTCTTTATGATTCAAGGTACTGAATTGGCCCAGGAGAATGGCCGAAACCTTTTCCAGACACCCTCGTAATTTCAGGTGCATAAAAAGGCGGTCCAAACGGTAAGGTTCTTCTCCGCAATCCTCCAGAAAGAGGATGGCCCGGTCCCAGACCGGCTCATAAGGGGTCCCTATTAAATGGGCCAATAGGGTCAAATTTCCGCCCCAAAGGACTCCCTGGGCACTTCCCGGAATAATGGCCTTTTTTTTGTCCAAAGGGAGATCAAGACGGTAATGCCCGGCCAAAGCATCCTGAACCCTCATCAGGGAATGGGAGCTTAACTGAGATAGAGTGGTGATCATCGGGCCGTGAAAGGTCATCAGACCGGCTTTTTCCTTTAGGGCGGTCAACAAAACGGTAATATCACTGAACCCCATAAAAATTTTCGGGTGCTCTTTGATCCTTCCGAAGTCCAGATAATCCAAAATCCGCATGGCCCCATAGCCCCCGCGGGAACAAAGGATGGCCTTGATTTCCGGGTTGGTAAAGAGGGCCATTAATTCTTCGGCCCTTTCCTGATCCGTTCCGGCCAGATACCCCTTTCGGCCGATTTTTTTTCGTCCCAGAACGATTTTAAACCCCCATTGCCCTAAAAGCTGAATGCCTTGCTGAAAGGTTTGAGACTGATAAGGGCTGGCCGGGGTGGCAATCCCGATGGTATCCCCTTTTTGCAGGAAGGGAGGGACGATTAAGGTTCGTTGTTTTAAAGCAGTCATCTTGTTATGGCCACCCTTATCCCTCGGCCATTATTTCGAGAGAAACACGATCCCCAAATCGGTCTTTTAATCGTTGCCCGATCTGGTCCACCAATTCTTTGGAGTCGGTTTCCACGATAAGTTGACCTTGATCGTAAACCTTCAAGAACCCCTCCGGCTTAATTAAAGAGATCACCTCGTTGGGATCAACCGTAACCCAACCTTTCATACGCTTAATTAACTCTTCTCCTTTAAAGGGCCGCTCGATGGTCAAATCAATGGAACGGTTTTTCCCTTCCCAGCCGATAACCGCCGACTGGACCAGGACGGGAGTTACAGCATCCTTCATGGCGGCACACTGCAGCCAAAGTCTGGATCGAATCATTTCCTAACCTTTCTATATAGCTTATCTATAGCTTATAACCGAATTTTCTTAAAATATCCATTCTCCATACCCGGCCTTCTTCCCCTTCAACGCCCTTTGGAGAAAAGCCGTCCACCACACCGAGGACCCCCCGGCCCTGATCGGTCTGGGCCAGAATGGCCTCCGTTGGATTGGCTGTTGCACAAAAGATGGAGCAGACTTCCGGACAGCTTTTAATGGCGTTCAAGACATTAATGGGAAAGGCCTGACGAATGAGGATATTAAAAGTATGGCCTGCTCCGATATTCCTGGCATTATTGATGGCCGCCGCTTCTAACTCCGGATCATTTCCGATGGCTCGAACCAGGCAATCTCCCGAGGCCTCACAAAAGGCCAATCCGAATTTAATCCCCGGTACCGATCCGATCAGAATTTCGTAGAGGTCTTCCACGGTTTTAATAAAGTGGGTTTGGCCAAAAATAAGGTTGGCCCCTTCCGGAATTTCCAACTTTTGAACGATCAATTCCATGGTCTTCCTCCTTTGCATCCCTCAAATTTCAAACAAGGTAACACGTTTATAAAAAGGGGTTTTCTTCACCGCAAAGGCGCCAAGAACGCAGAGAGAATCATTTTTTGTTCATCCCGTGAGAGGCGGGATTGAACAAAACAACCCTGGCCTCCGGCTAAACTGATACAAAATCGTTTGGATCGCGTTATTCCATCACGGCAGGTCTAAAACCTCTCTCACCTTTTGTGATAATTCCGAAACCGTATACGGTTTTTGAATAAAGGCCTTACAGCCCCTTTCTATAAGTAAGGCGGCTTGCCCGTCAATGCTATATCCGCTGGAGAGAAGCACTTTAACAGGGGAGGACACCTCTTTGAATCCATCGTAGGTCTGGCTTCCTTTCAGATCCGGCATGATCATGTCCAAAATAATCATGTCGATTTCATGATGTTTCTCCCTGAACAGAGACAAGGCTTCCTGGCCGCTATTGGCGGACAAAACGAGATATCCCAGGCTCTCCAGGATTTCCCGGGTTACTTTAAGAATTACTTCCTCATCATCCACTAAAAGAATGGTTTCTTGTCCGCGAACCGGTTTTTCCTGGGGTTTTTCTTCAGGGACCATCTTTTTATCCGATGCCGGGAGATAGATGGAAAAGGTACTTCCCTGGCCTTTTTGACTGGATGCAAAAATACTTCCCCCATGGCTTTTGATAATACCATAAACCATGGCCAACCCTAAACCCGTCCCCCGGCCCATCTCTTTGGTGGTAAAAAAAGGTTCAAAAATCCTCTCAATAACCTTTTCCTCCATCCCTTCTCCGGTATCCCTTATGGAAATCTTGACATATTTCCCAGGTCTGGGCTGGTCGGAACCATAGGAAGTAATAACAATATTCCGGGTTTTCAAATAAAGGGAGCCTCCTCCGGGCATGGCTTGCCAGGCATTCACGAAGAGGTTCAACAAGGCTTGTTCAATCTGGCCTTGATCGACTTCCACGGTCCAGAGGTCTTCCTGGATTTGGCTGTGAATACGAACTTCCTTTTTCGTCCTCCCGAACATTTCAGCAGACTTTTGGAGGATCAGGTTTATATTAACCGGCCTTACCTCATACTTTCCGCCTCTGGCAAATCCCAGGAGTTGCCTGGTTAAATCCACGCCACTCCGGACTTGTTGGTTGATGCCGTCCAATTTTTCATAAAAAGGATGGGTCTCATCCATCGTCATGAGAATCAGGGAAGTATAGCCCTGAATACCCATAAGCAGGTTATTAAAATCATGGGCAATACCCCCAGCCAGGGTTCCGATGGCTTCCATCTTCTTGGCCTGACGGAGTTGTGACTCCAAGAGGGCCTGCTCCGTAATATCCCTAAGAATACCCACCAAGCTGGTCACATTTCCATCAGGGTCAAAATTAGGGGCGCCGCTGGCACTAAAGATCTTTTCTTTACCGTCCTTTTGTAAAAAGGTCCCCAAGACATCCCGGATGATGGTCTTTTCCCCCCAGACCTGATCAAAGAGTTGTTGAAACTTTTCAGAATCTTCCCTTTTGACAAAATCAATCATTTTTCGCCCAATCACTTCAGACGGGGAATGTCCTAATATCCTTTCCCAAGCCGGATTCACATAGGAAAAAATCCCCTCATGATCCAGGGCAAAGACGATATCCGGCGTATTTTCACTTAACGATCGAAACCGTTCTTCGCTTTCCCGTATCTTATTATAAACCACGGCATTATTGATATTGATGGCAATCTGGGGGGCGATCCCCATCAGGAGGCTCAGGTCGCCCTGGGTCAAGGGCCTTTTGGAGGTCAGGTTGTCCACCAGGAGAATGCCGAGAGACTCTTCCTTGTAAACAATGGGGACGCAGATAAACGACTGGGTGCCGACCCGGCGAAGAAATTCCATGCTTTTTAGAGAAAGTTTTTTTTCGACCTCGTCCGTGTTGTTAATTAAAAAAGGAATCTGCTTCCTAAACGATTCTACGGCCATTCCCTGAGATTTGGGGTTGTCCAAACCAAATTCGACTTTTTTAAAATACTCTTCATCTTCGTGATCGTAGCCATAACCGGTGACATAATTCAGTTTGATCTTTTCTTTGTCGGCCAAAAGGATCATCCCCCGGTCAAAATCCAGCCGCTTACTCATGGCCTCCATGATGGCCCGGAGCGAAACATCGATATCCAGGATCATGGACAGGGTCTGGCCGATTTCCTGTATTAAAAGTACCTCATTATAACGTCGGTTCGTTTCGTTTAGTAAAGATTGGGTGGCCTCGCTTTCCTCGGTGATATTCTTGATCAACTCCTTTTTTTCCATGTGTTCTGAAAGGATAATGATCCCCATATTAATCAGCACACAAATCTTGACCAGCCAAATCCAGGAATCAAAAGGCAAGACAAAATATAAGGCCAAATTCAGTAGAAAATTTACTGGAAAACTATAGTTCCGGATCAATTTCCAGATATAGGATGAGGTCTTTTCCCAGGAGACAATATACCTGCATATTTCCCCTCCCCTATGAACACATTCGGGGTGATCGACGTGAGCCATTTTTTTGGTGTATAACTTGGCCTGAACTTCAAATATCCCGATGCGATTCTCACACTGAGCAAGGCCTTCTTTTACCCCAGGCTTTAATTCAATTCGGATTTCGACCTTTCGTCCTCCCAGTTTCTTTACTTTAAAACTGATGGTTCGGGTTATTTTATTGGCGATTTTTTCCGCTAAGAGGTAACTCAACGATGGACTCAGAAATCCAAAGGCATATTTTTTTATTGGTCCCAAGGCAGTACCCGAAAATGAAAAACGTCCTACCTCACGGGAAATGTTGGAATTATCGGTAAGCTGATTAAGTTTCTCATGAAACCGGTCAACCTGCTTTTGGGTTAACCATTGCCCGCTTTCTTCAAGCCCATACGTTTCGATCCCCGCATATTCCAAAATATCATTCGGATCAATTTGGGGATAATATTTCCGAAGGTATTCAACATAGTTTTTTATAAGCCGGCTGTTGTAAAGAAGGGGGTCTTCCATCTTTGTTTCCTGACTATTTAGAAAAGATATTCTTTTCCCTTTTAATCTTTTAAGCTAATTTCCCGCTATATCGAGCTTCTCAATCCGAACCGCTTCCGGACCGAGATAGGCTTCTCTTTGGGCACTTTCCTTAGAGAAGAAGGCTTCTTTAAAGGCTTCTTGCATGGTCCCGGAAACCGATCCCCCTTTTATAGGGATTCTTTGACCATCCCCAAGAAAATAGCCGGTTCGAATCTCGCCGGAAAATGCTCCGGTAATGGGATTGGGTTCAAAGGTCGAAAATCGGATTAAATGATAGCAAGGACCTCCGGCCAATAAATCTTTAGAGGATTTTGAACCGGCTGACACCTCTACGTTGGAAAAATCTCCCGTGGCTTCTTCATGCAGATAATCGGCGTACCGTTTGTTGTTCATCCTTCTTTTAAAAATGTTTTCTTTTATTATTTCGACCCGATTGAGAGGTAACCCGTTATTATCAAAGGCCCGGCTTTTGATACCTCCGGGTAGACCGGGATTGCTGGAAAGGCTTAAGGACTCTCCAGACAAATCGGGGATTACCGGCTGCCCGATTGCCAGATGAGACCATTTTTGAAAATGGGCCGGGCCCGAAGCCTGGAGGCAAAAAAAATTAAAAAGGTTATCCAATGCCTCTCCAGAAAAGATAACCGGATAAAATCCCGCTTGTGGAATACGGGCTTCCAGGGATTCCCGAGCATATCGGGCATATTCCTGGACCATTTCCGGCAATTGAAGATCTTTATAAAAACGGGCCTGTTTCATCCCCTGACTTTCCCCTTCCAACCTGGAGCCTTTTTCGGCCAATAAAACAAAATCGACAAAAATGTCAGTCTCAGAGTCTTCTTTTTCCAAGCCATTGGAATTCAGGAGAAACAATTCCTTGACTTCGATAAAAATTTCCGCCGAACTTCTTTTTACCTTTTCCAGCGGTATTTTTATAAAATCATCCTGTATCCGGTCCAGATAGACCAGGGGGCGTTCCATGATTTCAGGATCAACGGTCTGAACCTGTCCATAGTTCAATCCCTTTTCGGGCAGATAGAAGACCGGATTGGCCACCAAACCAGCCATCTCCAACCCCAGTGTCAGCCGTTCCCTGGCATTATCTCCTTCCGAGAGAGAGACCGTAGATTCGCCTAAGACTTTTTGGCCTTGATGTTCATATTCCTTGTAAAGAGTGATAATGAATTTTTCCGTTTCCACCAGACGCTGAGATTCGATATGGTCGAATATGAGGTACCTTTGATGACTTTTCTTCCGGAGCCGACGGATCTCCCAGGCCGAAATATTGGAAAGCATTCTTAACTGCGATAGGATATATGTCAGGGTCATAGTAAAATTCTGTATCCCGGCTTTCACCAGAATATAAAATTAGAAGCAAGTTCCAGTTTTTACAAGCCTATTATTGGTATTGGCTTGATGTTTTTTAGTGTTTACTTTTTATCTATATGAACATACTATGGCACAAAATACCAGTCAAGGAAAGAAATAAGGTCTTTGCTTGCGGCCTAAAGATCGGGGAAACTCTTTTATCATCGGGTGCTCTTTTTCTAAATTTGAAAAATCGTTTTATCGGCTGAATTTTCCCATCGCTTAATCCAACTAATAACCGTGTAAAAACACGAAAGGTCTTTTATTGGCATGAAGAAACTACTTTTGATAAATCCGGTGGGTCACAAAAGCGGATATCTTTTAAGTAAATTTTCCACCCTTCCACCCTTAAGCCTTGCCTATGTGGCTGCCGTTACTCCATCAAATTGGGAAATTGTAATACGGGATGAAAATTTTACCCCCTTTGCCTTCGAGGAGGCTGACCTGGTAGGGATTACGGCCTTTACCAGCAATATTAACAGGGCTTATGCGATCGCCCGAAGGTACCGGGAAAAGAAGATTAAAACCGTTCTCGGGGGTATCCATGCCTCTATGCTCCCCGATGAAGCATTACAACATACCGATGCCGTTGTGATCGGGGAGGTGGAGGGTATCTGGGGGAAAGTGATCAGGGACTTTGAAAATAATGCCCTGCGCCCCAAATACAAAGGACCTCAGCTTGATCTGTTTGAGTCTGAGATCACGCCCAGGCGTGATTTATTAAACCCTGACTATCTCTGGAATTCGATCCAAACCTCACGGGGCTGCCCCTTTAACTGCCATTTTTGTTCGGTTTCAAGGTATCTGGGCAAAGAGTACAGACAACGCAATCCCGACGCTGTACTAAAAGAATTGGATCAAATTCAAAGTCAATACATCTCCTTTTTGGATGACAACCTGATCGGATACAGCCCTGAGAACAAAAAAAGGGCCAGGGGCCTGTTTGAAGGCATGATAAAGAGGGGGTATCATAAAAAATGGTGGATGCAAACTTCGATCAATGCCGCCGAAGATGAAACCTTGATAGAACTGGCGGCCCAAGCCGGCTGTATGTTTGCTTTTGTAGGGTTTGAGACGACCGACAAGGATACTCTAAAGAGCATGAAAAAAGGGATTAATCTGAAAATTGGGGCTGACAATTACAAAAAAGTGGTGGATATCTTTCACAAATATGGAATATCGGTATTTGGGGCCTTTATTCTGGGTAATGATTTTGAATCCCCGGCTTATTATAAAAAAATGGCCAGGGATTTGGTCCATTCGGGGATAGATATCATCCAACTCAGTATTCTTACCCCCCTTCCCGGGACAGGTTTAATGGAACAATTAGAGAATGAAGGGCGATTGGTTTATAAAAATTTCCCGGAAGATTGGGAAAAATACAGATTTT
>JACRBX010000042.1 GCA_016219225.1 Deltaproteobacteria bacterium | reverse complement strand
GTCGATCAAAGGTCCCATGAGGGTAGCCGCCTCCAGAGGATTGCCTATGGGAATCTGCCGGTAGGCCTTGATTAAGGCCTCGCTTAGGGCAGGGAAGAGGTTTTGATGCACAATGAGCCGACGGGTGCTGGTGCAGCGCTGGCCGGCTGTCCCGACGGCCCCGAAAACGAAGGCCCGGACGGCCAAGGGCAGGTCGGCGTTGGGGGTTACAATGATGGCGTTATTGCCCCCTAATTCCAACAAGGTCTTTCCCAGACGACCTTTAACTGCTTGACCGACCTGGCGGCCCATAGGCACGCTACCGGTAGCCGAAATAAGGGGAATGCGGGGGTCCCTGATCAGGGCCTCCCCGACGGTCTCCGCCTTGCCGATAAGGCAACTGAGCAAACCCTCCGGCAGATCATTTTCTTTCAGGACCTTCCAGGCGATCCCTAAAGCCGCCAGGGCGCATAAAGGGACCTTGGAAGAAGGTTTCCAGATCACCGGGTCACCGGCCACCAATGCGATCATGGCATTCCAGGCCCAGACGGCCACCGGGAAATTAAAGGCCGTTATCACCCCCACCGGGCCCAAGGGATGCCACTGCTCATACATCCGGTGCCCGGGCCTCTCACTTTGCATGGTCATCCCATAAAGCATCCGCGAAAGACCGACGGCATAATCGGCCATGTCGATCATCTCCTGGACCTCGCCTTCCCCTTCGGCCCGGATCTTTCCCATCTCCAGGCTGACCAGTGCCCCGAGATCGGCTTTACAGGCCCGGAAGGCCTGACCGATCTGCCTGACCACTTCACCCCTCCTGGGGGCCGGGACCTGCCGCCATTTTTCAAAAGCCCTGACCGCCTGATTCACGACCTGTTCGTAATCATTTGAAGCGGCGCAGCGGACCCGGCCAAGCACCCGCCCATCAATGGGGGAGAAAGACTCCAGGAGTTCCCCTTGACCCTGAAACCAGGAACCGGTTCCGGCCCCCGGCAGTTCCCCTTCCAAACCAAACTTTTTGAGTATTTCTTCCTTCATCCGGCCACCTCCCGAATCACTTCCTCCAGGATGGAAAGACCTATATCAATTTCACGGGCCGTTATGGTCAAGGCCGGGCAAAAGCGCAGGGAATTGTCACCACACCCTAAAACCAGCAGTCCTTTATGAAAACATTTTTGGATGATCTCATTTCTTAAGGCCCCGGCCCGTTCCTTGGTTTGACGATTTTTTACGAATTCGATCCCCACCATCAGGCCTTTCCCTCGCACATCGCCGATACATTCCAGGGAGGTTTGAAGGGTCTTGAGCCCCTCCATCAAGCGCTTCCCTTGATTACGGGCATTGGCCATCAATCCTTTTTCCAGCAGGCGGATGGTCGCCAGGGAGGCCTTGCAGGAAACAGGATTTCCCCCGAAGGTGGAAGCATGGGAACCGGCCTCCCAGTCCATAATCTCGGCCGGGGCGATCATGGCCCCCAGGGGCAATCCCGAGGCAATCCCCTTGGCCAGGGCAATGACCTGGGGGGCAACGCCGAACTGTTCACTGGCCAGCATAGTTCCGGTCCGCCCCATTCCGGACTGGACTTCGTCGGCTACGTAGAGGATTCCATATTTTTGGGCCACCCGGAATAAGGCCTGATGAAATTCCGGAGGAGGAACGATATATCCCCCTTCTCCCTGGATGGGCTCCACAAAGATGGCGGCCACTTCCTCGGGGGGCATGACGGTTTTAAAAAGGGTTTCTTCAATCCAGCGGACACACTCGATTCCGCAGCCGGGATAGGTGGCCCCATAAGCACAGCGGTAACAGTAGGCGTAGGGTACATGGGTGATCCCCGGCACCAATGGATTATAGTGCTTTTTTTGGATTGTTTTGCTGGCCGTAAGGGACAGGGCCCCCATGGTTCGGCCGTGAAAAGCCCCGAAAAAGGCGATATTCAATTCCCTTTTGGTATGCCACCGGGCCAGCTTGAAGGCCGCCTCCACGGCTTCGGCCCCGGAGTTGCCGAAAAAGACCTTCTTGGGGCCATTCCCCGGAACCAGGGACGCCAGCTTTTTGGCCAAAAGGACCTGGGGGGTATAATAAAAGTCGGTCCCTGACATGTGGATAAGGAGATCGGCCTGTTCTTTGATGGCCTCAACCACTTTCGGATGGCAGTGGCCGGTAGTACAAACCGCAATGCCGGCTGTAAAATCCAGGAAGACGTTTCCATCCACATCCTCCACCCAAAGTCCTTTTCCCTTTTTGACGACCAAGGGATAGGCCCGGGTATAGGAAGGAGAAACCACCTGGTTATCGGTCTGAATAATCCTTAACGCCTTGGGGCCTGGAATCTCTGTTTTTATCTTTGGAATTTTCACATCTCTTCCCCTTGGGCGGCTATTTTTAACCGCCTATCATAGGTCAAGAGTCGCAGCTCCGGGAATTGTTCCTGAAGGCCTTTGGCGGCGGATAAATGCCAGAGGTCAGCCCCTCGGAGGGGCCATTTATCGGAAAGATTCTTGATCATGTTCCATTGGGGAACGAAAACCAACCTTCTCCAGGGACCATTTTCCAAAACTTCATTGGCAGCATTCACCAGAATTTCAGCCATATCCCTTTCCCGCCGCATTCGGGATAAGACAGCGATCACCTCCGAATAAGATAAATGAGAAAGGAAATGATACCCCGATCGGTTGGCCCATTTCTGAGCGTCCTGGCTGTGTTCGTCTTTCAGGAGGGCGGAGAGTATGGCCGAGGCATCCCAGTAGACGACCACCGGGTTTTCCATTCCCGTCATCTGTTTCTTCCCTCCTGAAGATATTTTTGGGCCAGACCTCCAGGTGCGGGGAGTGGCGGCGGGAGCCGTCTCCCGGCTTTCTTAGGCAAGGGCTCCAACCATCCCTGGTCTTCGAGGCGCCGTATACGATTCTCAAGAGAAAGATCTTTAGCCGGGAAAGGGACGATTTTTCCTATGGGTTTCCCCCGATCGGTAATAATGACCTCCTGGCCTTCTTTAACCTTCTTCAACAGGCCGCTTAAATTTGTTTTGACTTCCCGTATTCCCAGGTTTTTTGAGACCATGCCCCGTTCCTTTTAAATTGATTTTGTGGTTACTATTAAATGTAGTCAATGTAGTCATTTATGTCAAGAGAAAAAAATTTCCTGCAAATCAGGCCCGAAAGCAGCAAGGCCATCTCCTGTTTTTTTTGCTTTCTTAGGAGTAAGATCGGAAGATTACCCAAAGCAGAGTTGGGCATAGGGATAGAGCTTATTCAAGGCGGCGGCGATTTCTGTCTTTCCTTCCTGATCTTCAACCGGGATAACCCGGCTGATTTGTTGGCCCTGCTCATTCTTTTCACTGGAAAGAATATATCCGGGAATTTCTATAAATAAGCATCCGCCGGCACCACAGCAGGCATTGTCGATCACCCCGACACTGACGACACCCAACAGGGCTCGTCCCCGATGGTTCAGCCGAATTTCCTCAAGGACCGTCAGAGACCCTGAAATACTCCGGATTTCCGTACCTATTTCCTGATGGGGGTAGTCTCTAAGGGGCGCTTTAATTTTCTCTTCTAATTTCATGACATTGCCTCCCGCCGCTATTCTTTAGAATATATCAAAAACCAAGATCTATAACAAGGGGGAAACCAGGATTCATAAGCCTGATCTCAGGTGGGTGGGGACGGATAAAAAATTCCCCGAGAAACGGAGAGGATCAGGAAATCAACGACTCGATTATTTTTCTCTTGACTAAAAGATTACAACATGGTAAACGACGGTCATAAAATATATATTGGTCATTAATAAAATTTAGGTCATAAACTTTATAACTGTATTTTCCGGACCTTGAACCCTGAACCTGAGACCGCATTGTCGAATTAAAGGAGGATAATTGGACAAACGCTTGGAAGGAAAAGTGGCTATCGTTACCGGGGCCGGTCAGACTCCGGGAGAAACCATCGGGAACGGACGGGCGATTTCCCTTCTTTTTGCCCGAGCCGGGGCTAGAGTCCTGGCCGTGGACCTTCATCTCGAATCCGCCCGGGAAACCCAATCCCTGATCGAGCAAGAGGGAGGCGAGTCCCTGGCTGTGGCCGCTAATGTCTGCCTGACCGGGGACTGTCAACGGATGGCCGAGCTATGCATTGAGACCTACGGGTGCATCGACATTCTGGTCAATAATGTCGGCATCGGGCGGGGGGACCAGGGTGCGGTGAAGCTGAAAGAAGAGGATTGGGATAACATCCTTAATGTCAATTTAAAGAGCATGTTTTTAACCTGCAAACACGTTTTGCCTTACATGGAAAAACAGGAAAGTGGTTCCGTTATCAATATCTCCTCGGCCGCGGCGGTCTGCACCTTTCCCCTCCTGGCTTATAAAACCTCCAAGGCCGGGGTCAACGCCCTGACCCATTCCATCGCCATGCGGGTTGCCAAAAAAGGGATCAGGGTCAATGCCATCATGCCCGGTCTTTTGAATACCCCCATGGCCGTTGAAGGATTCTCCGAGGCCCGGGGGATCAGCAAAGAGGACCTCATCCGGGAACGGGACAACCGGGTCCCCTTAAAAGGAGGAATGGGCACAGCCTGGGACACGGCCTATGCCGCCCTTTTCCTGGCCTCCGACGAAGCCCGGTTCATTACCTCAGTCATTCTGCCCGTAGACGGCGGTCAATGCGGGCGGATCGGTTGAGTCTTTCATGCCCCTATGGGCATGGACAAGGGATGAAAACGAGTTGCCGCTTTGAGCTTTCATATTTTTTGTACTAAACCCTCAGGCCTATTTGGGCACCACGAAACATGAAAAAAATCGAATATCGAATGTCGAACATCGAATAATGAATATCGAAGTAAGGTTGGTTTTGAACACGCGGCCCCACCTTTACGATTCCAGCGGCCAAGGCCTTGCCTTTAATGGATCAAAAGCTGGACCGATGCAAAGGAAAGAGCCCTTCGGGGGATTAACCAAAGGTGAAGCAGATGCTGACATAGGAAGGGCTTGATGGGCAACCCGGAACTGTTATTGGTTGACGAACCCACCGAAGGGCTGGCCCCGATCATGGTCCAGGAAGTCCGGGACATCCTGGCCGAGATCAACAAGGCTGGAGTTTCGATTTTACTGGTCGAACATAACTTTAAGGTGGCCATGTCCCTGGCCAACCGCGTCTACCTGATGGGCAAGGCCCATGTGGGCTTCTCCGGCACCAAAGAAGAATTAAATGCCAACCCCCAGGCCCGCGAAAAGTATATGGAAGTCTGAAATAATTAAAAATAGAAAGAAGTTACGGAATGTCTTCAATCAAGCCATTGGAAGGACTGAAAGTGGTAGAACTGTCTACTTACCTGGCTGCGCCGATCTGTGCTCGAATTCTGGGAGACTGGGGCGCTGAGGTAATCAAGATCGAAAACATCGCAGGAGACGTTTGGCGCTACTACGGTAAAAGTTTTAGCACGCCGACAACTTCAGAAGAGAACCCGGTGTTTGATATCCCAAACGCCAACAAAAAATATCTGGCACTGGACATCAAGAGTGCAAAAGGTATGGAAGTACTGCACAAGCTCTTGGCTCAGGCAGACGTGTTCGTAACCAATAATCGTCTTTCAGCGCTGAAGAGAATGGGCTTGGATTATGAAACCTTAAAAGTGAGCTATCCCCGGCTCATTTACGCCCTGCTGACCGGTTACGGAGAAGAAGGCCCTGATAGGGCCAAGCCCGGTTTCGATACAACGGCTTTCTGGGCGGCCGGCGGTTTTATGGCGGACTTGCGCATCGATAGCCCGGGTTCCTATCCTATCTATCCACCGGCCGGCACAGCCGATATCAGCATCGGCACCATGCTCTTTGGCGGCATCTGCGCTGCCCTGTTGAACCGTGAGAAGACCGGTAAGGGGGATAAAGTCTCCATTTCTCTCTTCGGTACCGCCGTCTGGACCATGGGTATTATGAATACCATTACGCAGGAAAAGTACCAATACCATTATCCCAAGAAGCGCTATGAGAGCAAGCCCACTGCAAACTTTTATCTTTGCTCGGATGGGGAATGGATGATGATTTCGGTATTGGAGTACACCCGCTATTTCTGCACCCTTTGCACCGTACTGGGTGTTCCTGAGCTGGCGGATGATCCCCGCTATCTGACTGAAGAGGAAATGATGAAACCCGAGAACAAGGCTGCTCTCATCAAAATCTTTGAAGAGCGGTTTGCTGAAAAAACAGCCGCAGAGTGGGACCGACTTCTGAAAAGTGCCGATATCGTCCATGACCGGCTGACGCACTTCAGCGAGATCAGCACCAGCGAACAGGCTCGGGTAAATCATTTTATGGATGAGGTCACTTTCGCCAACGGAACCAGGGCCTGTCTGCCTCGGCCCCCAATTCGTTCGGAGAATCTGGGACTGCCCGAATACCGGCTGTCCCGCCCGTTAGGTGCCGATACCAGGCAGATTTTGCAGGAATTGGGGTACCCTGTAGAGGAAATCCATGGATTGCTGGAGAAAAAAATAATTAAGGCCTGTTAGCAACTTTCAATATTGTTGATAGATGATTGGTCTAACCCTCCTATCCCGAAATTTCAAATATCTTTGGATAGAATTCAGCTTATAATTCCTTGACTTTTTTTGTGTTGTATACCAGATAATAGTAACGATATAAATGCGAAGTGGCCTTATTTTAAGCAGTATCTAAAGAGAACCAGAATGAAAAAAAGAAGTCTATTGGAAGAGAAAAAGGATTGGACGAGAAAGGCCATATTAACGGCGGCCAAAAAGGTTTTTCTGGAGAAGGGCTATGGGAATACCACCATTGAAAAGATAGCCGCCAAGGCCCGGGTCAGCAAAGGGGCCATCTATCTTTATTTTCCCAGCAAAGACGATCTGTATATGTCTCTGTTGGTCCCGATCATGCAAGATCTGGGCAGGCGTCTTCTTGATCTTGAAGAAAAGGTCGCTCATGATCCGGCCACAACCGGTGAGGATTTGGTCATGGGATTTTATCACATTTTCAAGTCCGTCTATGAGGCCGATCCGGACCTCTTCAGTATCATGCGGGCCTTTCAAATAGGGGTCCTGACTTCGAAAATGACCGAACAATCCGCCGCGGAAATTTATCATTATGCCAAGAGAAATACCGAGATCGGGCGGAATATTATCCTGAAGGCCATGGAGCGGAACCTCATCCGGGAAGTCAACCCGGCCCAAATATACAAAATGTTTTGGGGAATGTTTATCGGCATCGTCCAATTGGAAGAGAGCAAATACCGGGCCACCCAAAAGAATTATATCTTCAGTACTCTGGAGTATGCCTTCTTAAGTATGGTCGATCATCTCTGCGCCGGCCGAAAAGGATAGTCGCCGAATTCCCATCGCCAAGCCAGAGATTCCGTCTTTTATTTCGGTAAAAATTTTTATTGACTTTTTTGTGTTTTGCCAATATTTTCAAATCGTCGATGTGATTGATTGGTCAGTCAATTGGTAAAAAGTAAGATTTTAAGACACCCGAAATCCGAAATCGGAAAGGAACCGGGATGGAATTCAGATTCAATGAAAAGGAACAGGCCTTTTATGACGAGGTGGATACCTTTTTACAGGAGATCCTGCCTCCGGATTGGGCTTCCCGTCCCATGTACTGGCCGGGGGGATACGGCTGCGGCTCAATGGGAATCGAAGATGAGGAGAGCCGGGAGGTCCTGACTCGATTCCGCCGGAAGATGGTTGAAAAAGGATGGGTGACCATATCCTGGCCCAAGGAGTATGGGGGGCGGTCCTATACCTACATGGAACAGGCCATATTCGACGAGCGGACCAGCTATCACCGGGCCCCGATTCTGGATGTGATCGCCTCCGGCATCGTGGGCCCCACCCTG
>JACRBX010000041.1 GCA_016219225.1 Deltaproteobacteria bacterium | reverse complement strand
TTGGGCGGACATGAGGATTTAATTCAAAAATACGAATATTGATGCGTTCGTAAAAAGTCCAAAAGCGCCGATTTACGTCATTCCCGTGAAAACGGGAATCCAGTGTTTTTAATTAGTTACATATAGCCTGGATTCCCGCCTTCGCGGGAATGACGAGTTTTTACGAGACCATCAATATTTTCATCCACAAAATCATATTACCTATTGCCCCTCGCCCATAGCCTCTATTTCTTGGGTTTTGCGGCCGGGGCGGGGTGAATTTCCACTCGGGCGTTTTTCAAAGCCTTTTCCACAAATTCCGTGGCGGCGGTCTTCCGCATTTCCTGAAGGGCCTGATCTTTCACCTTTTCTTTTATTTTTTCATAGGGCTCCAGTACGGCTTCTTTTTTTTCTTCCAGTTTAATGATATGATAGCCATATTCGGTTTGCACCAGGGCGCTGATTTCGCCGGGTTTCAAAGCAAAGGCCGCTTCTTCAAAGGCCGGGATCATAGTTCCCTTAGGGAAAAAATCCAGATCGCCACCTTTGGTCTTGGTACCCGGATCATCGGAAACCTCAGCGGCCAATTTGGCAAAATCCTCACCTTTTTTGAGTTTTTGCAGTACTTCTTCGGCCTTGACCTTTATCTTCTTCTTATCCTCTTCGGAGGCCGATGGGTCCGTCTTAATAAGAATATGCCGGGCTCTAATGGATTCCGGGGTTTTAAAAGCATCGGAATGATCCTTATAATAGGCCCGGGTCTTGGCTTCGTTAATGGTTACCTTATCGATTATTTCTTTTTGCATATATTGGGTGGCTAAAAAATTATTCAGCAGCAGTTCCTGTTGCCCTTTGATGTCGGCCTTTTTATCAAAGCCTTTCTCTTTGGCGATCCTGGCGATGACGGTGCTTTGAATAATCTGCCATAGGATGGTTTCCTTAAGTTGAGGATTTTTTTCAACAACTTTTCGCTGTTCCTGATCATAGTAACCGATAACTCTGTTTAAATCAGCCACGGTAATCTTTTGGTTCCCAATTTTGGCTAATATTTCCGGGCCCTGAGCTTGAAGGACGGAGGCCGTTAATAGGGTTGCCAGGGCAATAAACGTTACGGTTTTACAAAATTTCAACATGATCCTTTTCTTCCTTTCTGCGGGTGGATAAAAAATTGGCGCGCCTGGCAGGATTCGAACCTGCGACCTACGGATTAGAAGTCCGTTGCTCTATCCTCTGAGCTACAGGCGCTTACTAATAATATTAAAGAGTTGTCTAATATTGATCGGTTCCGTTCTATATAATTTCTACCCCATTCAGACCCTCCTGATATTTTTTCATCTTTTTTGATGGCCCGAATATTACCATAATTGGTTTTAAATAAAAAGACCTTTCCGACTATTTGTAACGGCCTCTCCAACGTTCTTGAAACCGAGAACATTCCAGCTCTTCCCGTTCAGAAGATCACGGTAATAAGGGCTGAGCCCTTAGGATTCGCTCCCGACAACCTCAAACAAAGGCCATGAGGAACCGTGACGCAGGAATGACCCGAATCCCCGTGCGCCGATCTTCATAATCTTCTCCCTCCTTGAGGGTTACCAGGAAACAATCCTTCACGTTCAATTTCTGTTTATAATAATTCAGAGAAGTAAAATCCCTGTCGTTTTTGACTTTGCATTCCACCAATAGCCAGGGCCGTCCCTCCCAGAGAATCAGAAAGTCCACTTCCCGCTTTTCGAGATCCCGCAAATAATATAGCTCCACCCGAAAACCCTGGATATCTTCGGCACAGTGACACCATTTCAAAATATGGGAAGCCATCAAATTTTCAAACCGTGGTCCTTCCCCTTCCACCTCCGACCAATCCCAAAGATAAAATTTAGACTCTTTTTTTAAGGCCCTTTCAAGACGCCGATGGAAAGGCGGGACCTTGAAAAGGTAGTAGTTGCGGACCAACAGATCCAGCCAGGCCTGTATGGTCTTGGGGCTGGCTTCGACATCGTCAACCAACGATCTAATCGACAGGGGAGATCCGACCCGGTGAGGAAAAAGACCGGCCAGAAGTTCTACCTGGGATAAAGATCGAACCGTCTCGTTTTCCCGGATATCCTCACGAAATATGAATTATATTAATGAATTTAATGGGGTTTATGGTATAATTGGGGTCCCGGGACAAAATAGGCATGATAAGTTGTTAGCACCTCTCTAATATTGAAGAACTTCTTTGATTAGGGAAATATAAAGAAATCTTTAGAATAACTTGTTACGGCTAAAGTACAGAATATATACCAACAGGCCTTGTTTTCCGTTATAATCAGAGCGCAGGAGGAAGATCTCATGGACCCAGAATACAACGCAATAGTAAAACAGCAAGGCGATTGGTGGATCGGATGGGTAGAGGAGGTTCCGGGCGTGAACTGCCAGGAGCGGACTCGCGAAGAGCTTTTGTAAACCCTTCGAATCACCCTTCAGGAGGCCATTGAATTCAACCGCCAAGATGCCATAGCTTCCGCGGGCACTGAATACGAAGAAGAGAAGATAGCCGTCGGTGCATGAAAAGGACCGAACTTCTCAAGTATCTTCGAATCGAAAGGCTGCGAGTTCATCAGAGAGGGTGGCCGGCACTCTTGGTGGGGCAACCCCAGTCTCAACAAAAGGTCGTCGGTACCAAGGCACAGTGAAGTCGACGACGACTTGGCCAAGAAAATATGCAAAGACCTTGGAATAGAACCAAAGAGATAGGCCATAACCACTAAGGATTGAGACGATCCAGAAAGGTCGTTTTCCCGCCCAGGAGGTATTTAAGAAGCCCGGCGATATTTTTATGGATTTATATTTATGAGGATATTAAGCGGCGTCATGCTCTGTCGAGTAAAAAAACGGTGTCCTTTCCCGCTCGCAAACCATCTAAGACACTCAGTGCTGCCTAAATAATTAGGATTAAGAGTTTTGGGACACCAAGACGATGGAATGGCTATGAAACTTCAAATTACCCTGCGCGCTTTCGGCCACGGTATCGTCGCCTTTTTCGAAGCCCTGCTCAAATGCGGATTGATCTTCGTTATCCAACTCCTGGCCGTCTATCCCCTGGTGGCCGTTGGGCAGGGCCGGGAAGCGATGCAGGCCCTTTTCGATTTTTCACCATTCAATAGCTCCTGGTTAATTTTTTCTCTTTCCCATTTTTATTCCAGTATATTGAATGCGTTCTTTCTTTTTTTTCTGCTCAACCGGTGGAATTATCCGGCCGATGACGGGATCAGGGCCTTCTTCCGCATCTGGATACCTTCTGCCTTTATTATGATCGTAACCCTGTTGTGGCCGATTGCCGCTGAACTGGATTCTAAAACTCCGAATCTGTTGATTGACGCTACAGGACTCATCAACGGAAGCGCTGTTTTTATTTGGCTGGGGTATATTTGGTGGCAAACCAAGCCGACACTTAAAAAAAGGGTAATCCTTTTAATCGCCACGGCCGGCCTGGTCCAATTGGTCGCCTTCATCTTTGCTCCTCCGATCGTATTTTACAGTCTTTACTTTATCAACCTGGCTGTTTTATGCGTCCTCATTCGTGAAGACTTTAAAGACAACAACCCCAACTTCCGACCTTGGGAAAAGATCCATGGTGTCGGGCTTGCCTTTGCAGTCATTTATGGCGGCGGCATCGCCCTGCTCTCGACAGTCTCTGTCCCCCTGTGGATGCTGTTCGGGACACCGGGCATCGTCCTATGCGGCTTCATGTTCGGGGTCTCCCTGGCCTTTCTTTTAACAATCCTTTTAAGCCTCGTTTCACGCATAATCGTCCGCTTGGGCTGGATAACCTTGGCGTTTGTTCTCTTGTTTGCCCCGATCAACCATGAACCGCTGCGTTTGCTGCCGGCAGGGCCGGGTCTGCCGGAGCGGCTGCCGCCTTCCCGACATTTCATCGAGTGGCTGCGTGCCCGGCCCGAGGTACTAAAAGGCACCGAATCCTATCCGGTGTTTTTCATTGCCGCTCAGGGAGGCGGCATCCGGGCCGCCTATTGGACGGCTACGCTGCTCGCTGGTCTGGAGGAACGGTATCCGGGTTTCACCGGCCACGTCTATGTCATCAGCGGGGTTTCCGGCGGCAGTGTCGGCGCGGCCGTCTTTACCTCTATGTTCGCCGACCTGCCGGTCCGGGGGGATAAACGGTGCGGCCCTTTGGTTCCTGATGGCCTATATGGCTTCCGGGCCTGTTCCGCCCATGTGTTGCAATGGGACCTGCTTGGTCCACCCCTTTCCGGTTTTCTTTTGAATGACCTCCCATTCGGCTGGTTCCGGGTGCGCCGGGCTAATGATCTTGAACAGGGTCTGGAATACGCCTGGTTTATCGGAATGGAGAACAGGCGATTTGAAAAACCGTTCCAGGACCTGTGGCGCGATCGTCCTTACCATGTCCCTTCCCTCGTCCTCAATACCACTTCGGCCGACACTGGCCGACGAATGGTCGTTTCCAACCTGCCGGCCAAGGGTCAGATCACCGACGAGCCCGATGTCGAAACGCTTGTGGGGCGGCCTGTCCGGCTCAGCACCGCTGCCTTCCTCAGCGCCCGTTTCCCGGTAATCAGCCCGGCGGCGACCATTGATTCACCGGATCAAGGCACTTTCCGTCTGGTGGATGGGGGCTATTTCAACAACTCCGGCATGGCTTCGGTCGTCCAACTGTTGCGTTCGATCCTGCCGGTTGTTGCGAGTAGTGAGTTCGCCGGCAAAATCCGGCCGATTGTACTAACCCTTTCCAGCAGTCCCGATTTACAGGATGTAGGACCGGATAAGTTCAGTGGATCGCTGGCCGGTGCCCTTCTCAGCCCGGTGTCCATATTGGGAAAAACCGGCGGGGCGCATGAGGCCACTTACCTTAAAGAAGCCCGGGACCTGGTTGGGGATAAGGGGGTGGTGGGGGACTTAAAACCGCCCAAGGGTTCGCCGGACGTGGCTTTGGGCTGGATGCTCTCGGCTGAAACCCGCTGTCAAATGGACCGGACCATCAACATCGTCCTGAATAAATCCGATGGATCGGCATCCATCGGGGGTTTCTTGAAAATGGGCACAACTCAACCGGCAACATGGACTTCATGTCCGCCGCCTGCAAACCCTAAATAATTTTTTAGGCAGGCGCAGGGCAGGTGGGTTTCAGGAGGATCTTTATGGCCACCGGATCGGCGAAATAGGTCGTTTCGCCTCCCGGTAAACTTCATGTTTGGAAAGGAGATCAGTATGAATGAAATCGATAGGCCGATTGAATGGCTGGATGGGAACGGCGAGACCGTCGAGATCGGCTACTTCAATCCACATGGCCAGCAGTGCTGCGGTCATTGCGGAGTGCCGGGGACCGATCATGGACAGTATGCATACAAAACCGAATGTACTATCTGTGGCTATGTGTATGGAACAAACGGGTCTGATATGTTCGAGAGGCGGTGTCCCGAGTGTCAGAGAGGGGCGCCGGGGATCAGGTACTGGAAGATAACCACGAGCTGAAATCATTCGAAATCGGCCTAACCAGCGTGGGAGGAAGACTGTGAGGTCTACTCGCTACGGGATCGGGCTGCGGGAACTATTTGATCAGGAAGAGGGTACCATCAATCCCGTCCTCTTAATGGGTTCCTTTCCCCATGATCCCATATTGGTAACCAAGGTTAAACCATCCCAGGATATTGCTGGCAACCATTAGAAAATTAGTGGAGCTTTTCGAATTCCAATGGTAAACTGATAATTACTGGATTTGGGAGAGGATAATTATTAAAGGCGCAGAAGGACACAAGGAAAATGGAGATTGCTAAAAGAATAACTGTTGATGAAAAAATCAGATTTGGAAAACCGGTGATAAAAGGAACACGGGTCCCGGTGGATTTGGTTATAGGTAAATTAGCCGGTGGATTGGCTTATGAAGAGGTCATGTCGGAGTATGAAATAACCAGAGAAGATATCCTGGCAGCATTGGATTATGCTGCCAAACATCTCGCAGATGAAGAAGTCAGGGCCGTCGCTTAAGATGCCTAAATTTGTAATTGATGAGGACATGCCCCGGTCAACGGCAAAACTCCTAAAGTTTAGTGGCTTCGAGGCATTTGATGTTCGGGATTATGGGTTAAGAGGGAAAGATGATGGAGAAATATATAAATTTTCTCAGACCAATAGGGCCGTCTTGTTGACAGGAGATTTGGGGTTTGGGAACCTGCTTCATTTCCCGCTCGGTACGCATTCTGGAATTTTTATCGCCCATTTCCCTAATGAAATATCAACTGCTGAATTGAATAACCAGATAATCAAAGCCATTTTAAGTCTGAAAGAAGATGAGTTTAACGGAAATCTAATTATTCTTGAGCCCGGCAAATTAAGGATCAGAAGGAATCCAACCCAATAATCGGCACGTAGAATTCGTTTCTAAACAAAATCATCGAAAAGATCTATTAAAAATTTTGAATTGTCTTAATGAATTAGGTGAGTTATGGTATAGTCGAGGTCCCAGGGCAAGATGGGTAGGATAAATTGATAATATCTCTTTAATGCTGAAGATTTTTTTGGATGGGGAGATATGCAGAAAACTTCAGACTAACTGGTTATGTCTGATTCAAGGAGGACGTATTGAAGGGGCAGTGGATAGGAAGATTTGAAGGCGATGTTGAAGGGCAAATTATCGCAAATATCGACGACCTCGGGAAGACTTACGGAGGTGCGGTCTTTTTTCTCCCCGAGAAACAGGGGTTGCCAGCTTCGGCTGCATACTTCGAGACCACAGACAAGAAAGCCAAGAGCGCTTGCAAAGCTCTAACCGTGCCCATTGATCCTATAACTAGCCAACCAACCGCTTGGGAGAACATCCAGAAATTATTCCCTGGAGTCGCTCATTCCAAGGAAGCTGTTGTGGAGATACAATTCGAGAAGAACAGGCTCCACTTGAAAGCCAAAACCGATTTAGGGACAAAAGTCGAAAGCAGTATAGCGAGAAATCCGCCCACGGATACGTCGGACATCAAGGGTGCCGTTAAGACTTGGGAAGAGTACAAAGCCTTTGTTTCCAAACTGGCAGGGCAGAAGAACATATTCCGGGGACAGCGAACACCCTGGAAACTCAGAACGGCCTTTCACAGAAGAGGTAGATACAATCTCACTCGTTTCCTAAACGTGGACATTCCTCTTCTGTATCGGCATCTGAGCGCGAGAACATCGCACGTATTCAACATGGAAATACCAAATGAAAATGGAGCCTTTCTGAACCTCGTTCAACATCACGGTTACCCAACACCCCTACTGGATTGGACTTACTCTCCCTATGTCGCCGCATTTTTTGCGTTCAGAGGAATGGCCAAAACGAATAAGAATGAAGTCGTGAGGGTGTACATCTTCGACCAAGAAAGGTGGAGACGTGATTGGAGCCAGGTGATCGTGCTAAATGTTCCGTTTCTGCATATGTCTATCATTGAATTCCTTGCAATCGAGAATGAACGACTTATTCCTCAACAATCAGCCACTACCGTCACAAATATCGACGACATAGAGTCGTACGTCAGAGACAAGGAGGTTCTGCAAAAGTGCACGTACCTCACCGCGATTGACATGCCGGGTGCCGAGAGAAACGAAGTAATGCAGGAACTTTCCTTTATGGGCATCACCGCCGGTTCCATGTTCCCTGGCTTGGACGGGGCGTGCGAGGAACTCAGGGAAAGAATGTTCAATCAATAGACATAACGAGTAGGTGCACTGGACGTGGCAGAACAGCGCGTCACGCCGGAGACCATCGTGTCATCCATCCAAGGAACAAACGATGATAAGACTCAAAGATATCATAAGAGTTGAGGATCCTACCCAGTATAAATTGCACTTGGCGTGCCGGAATGAAGATTGGGTTAGCCCGCTTGACGAATTTGTGGCCGATTACAAAAACTGGCTTGGCTGGAATGAATGGAGAGGCAATAAAAATGACTGGACAAGAGATTTTGTTTTTTCGCTAATGGAATTTTATCCTCGATCTGACTCTTGGCTATTTGGTGGCATATTCAGAGTTCTTCAGCGCCAAGATGACCATTACGTCATAGAAGAAGTAGAGGATTACAAAAAGTTCATAGGGAGGGTCATTCTGTCATTTCATAGATACCAAGGGATGAGGGGAAGGGCTTACTACCTTGAAAGATATTATGATGAATTTGACGTCCTTGAAGTTCTTCCCACGCCCTTTAGCGGGGAGAGCTTTCCTGGATATGAAAACATCTGCCACGATTTCCATGTGTTAGAATCAATTTTCAAGTCTGAACGGTCCGATTGGAAAGCGGCACTATCCAGCGTAAAAGGTGTCTACCTGATATCTGATAAAAACAATGGAAAGGAATACATTGGCTCCGCTTATGGAGGTGCTGGTATTTGGTCAAGATGGGCCTGCTACATAGGAACAGGACATGGATGGAATGACGAGCTCACAAAGCTTATTGATGAAAAGCAAATCAAGTACGCCCGTAAGAATTTTCGCCTTTCTATACTCGAAATAATGTCCATGTCTACCCCTGATGATGCAGTTATTTCAAGAGAGTCGCACTGGAAGAATGCTTTGTTGTCACGAGAGCATGGCTACAATAAAAACTGAGGCTAACAACCGCATCAACTCGGACTGGCAATTCCGCTGCGCTCCATTGCCAGCCGGTTATGCGGAGCGTTGGACGACAAACAACAATGACAACACAAATTGAGAACAAGCAATGGATGATCCACTGGGGGCTATTGTCTCCGCTTCAACTATTTCCCTTTTCAATTCGCGATCGATCGGGGATGTCGTTTACCGCAAGTCTTCCTGGAAAGTTCACGACAGGAGCAAATCAAGAAGGCGTAACACTAATTCTAACCACCACTTTGAACAGCTCGTCGGCTCAAGTTGCCCTTGAAGCAATCAATCCCATACTCGAACGTGTCCTTAACACGATTTCCTTCCGGCTCCTTTCTGTCATCGTTTCTCGAACACTAGAAATCGTTGAAGATCGTCCGATAACGGATAGAAGGGAAATGATGGTTTTCCCGAACTATTCTCCTCTTGGCGAAGGCAGATTCCAATGGCTCGGCTTTTCCTCCCAAGGTGGAATAGAGGTGTCCGTCGATCAGAATCATACTGACAGGACGGATGCCGCAATGCGGTGGTTCCTCCAGGGGCTTCGTGGTCATACTCCTATAGATTGCTTCGCCGGTTACTGGCTATCGATTGAGAATCTTGTCAAGGAAACAGATGCCTCGCCTATGCAAATGAGATGTTGCGACGCGATTGTTGAGTCTTGCCCAGCCTGCGGTGCAAGCACCATCGGACCAACTGGACAGAAGAGAAGGATTCGGGACCTATTTCTCAAGGTAGGGATGGATCATGCCTATTTCAAGAGAATCTGGGAGCTCCGCAATTTGGTGTTCCATGGTAGCAGTCAGGTCTTCCCCAGAATGATGGACATTGCCAGAGAATCTTTCCAGTTGAGGAAGATTGCCATCGACTTGATTAAGGAAGAGATAAATATTGGGCCTGCTCAACCGCCATTGCAGCAGGTTAATGGGAGCATCATTGGAAGCATGGGACTCGTAGGAAGTTATGACCCTCAGACCCTCGAATAACAACGGATCGTCCAACAAATTGGTGCACCTGCCGTGGCAGAACAGCGCCGCCACGCCGGTGACCATGGCGTTAGGGCCTCACAAAGAAGGTGCGTTAATGATTAGCCAGAACTCCATTCTTCGTCGGCTTCCACCCATGTGCAATCGGAAGCAAGCGCTATTTTTTGACGGGATAAGACATGCGGTCGAAATCATCGACCTTGCCTATTTTCGCTTGCAAGCAACACTAACCGATATCGCATTAAGCAACCCGTCAGAAGCAACGCAAACGAACCTATTTACCGCGGCATTCTTAGACGCTTGGGCTCTGGTGGATTCAATTGACCGGTTTCGTGCCCTTTGGGACCTAATGCCCAATGTCAAGAAGAGCGCCAATGCCCCTGACACAAAGTCGTTCAAGGGATTGTCTCAATCCGTGCGAAATTTACGTAATGTCGCAGACCATTTGGCTAAAAGAGCTGATTACATAGTCGCACATAAAGGTACAGCGCTTGGCGAACTGAGTTGGTACAAAGCCTTGAATCCGCAAGGCACCGAGGGGCTAAGCTGTATTATTGTTCCTGGAACCATAGGGCCGGGACAAAAACATCTTGTCAATCCAGCGGGCAAAGCGTCAACTTATCCCACAGGCATGATCCACCTTACGGCTGGAGCGCATCGAGCGTGTCTATCCGACTTGTTGCCAGAAATCGAAAAGCGAGTGCGGTTTCTTGAAGGTTCTATTGAAAGGTCACTTGCCGAACAAGGCGTAGATGGGAATCAGGCCGGTGCGGATGTTCTTATTGCGTTACATATGACTGCGAACCCAGATAGCTCATTTCAGTCGGTTGAGACTGTGCCAAAGTGGGGTCCAACCATCATTCCACCGTACGCTGCGCGATAAAGTCGCGTAGCGCCGCGATTCTCGGAGTTTAGTGTAGGGGATTAACAATGGACGGCATACGAATTGTGGACTATCTTTCTGAAATACTGAGGCTTATCACGTTAATTCAAGCGTATGATTTAAACTCGAAATACTCTGAAAAGGATGTAAGAAGGACTTTCTTTGCGAAGATGGCAAACGCCCTCCGTGTCTACTATCTCGGTCATGACTTTGAATTTATAGCTTCTAAGCTGCATTCTCAGAGAAATTATCCTGCCGAAGAGGTGCCACATATTGAGAATCTCGGGTGGATTCTACCCGTGGAATCAAACGCAAGATTCTTGGATACTTACCATTCGATCTTAAAACTACATCTCCTTAATGGCTCGTGGGTATGCTTTGAAAGCAGTTTGGATGAAATTTTCAAGTCGTTAACATCTCTTGATAATTATGAGAAAATCCAGTTGAGAAAATACCACGATATTATCAAACTTCTCGGTAAATCCGAGATAGATGACAAACTTGATGAACGACTAAGAAAGCTACTATTCGACAAATACATCCCAGCCCACAATAAGTGGAATGCTATCTTTAGACTGAATTATCCCACAGATAGAGACCTTAAACAGGACCGAATTTTCCTGGAATTTTTTGCTTCGTGTAGAAACTGTATGCACAACAATTCCATATCTTTCAAGACCGCACATTTTGAAACGAGATTCGGAGCATTTGGTTTCACCGAGGGCATAGCTATAAGTTTTATAAATGGCAATCTCAGCATCAAGATGGTTGGCGAATTAGTTGAAATCTATCGGGCTATGTGTAGCGCAATTGATTTCCGAGAAGAGATTGTCGATCCGTATTCGGAACAGGTGGAGGGGAGAGTATGCTAAAGTCAATCGATGAATCCAGACTAAATCGAACGAACCGATAACAATGCCAAGCCCCCGATCATGGCAAAAGGTTGCTACTCCCGGTGATGGCTACGTTGTTAATAGGTGGCATCGGTGGCGGTGGGGTCGGACCAGGCGAATGGATTGGAATTTCAAAGAAACATATCAGACGGGGATGCAAAAAGGGGCTTAAAGTAACTTTTTTGCCCTTAAAATAGAGCCTTTAAGCGGGGCACCGATGCCGCGGCACGGGGTTAGGCCAATCTTTGAAAAAGGAAAATTTATGGCTAAAGGAAAAATAAAGCAGGACAAGGACCGGGAAGAACGCATAACGATGGAAATTATTGTCGATGCCTATGGCCCTGAAGAACAAGCGATGGGATGGTATTATTACCTGGAGGAAAAGCTCCAGTTTCCGTTCGCCGCCTTCTGCAGCCAGAAACGAGCCATCTCACCACTGCATGTTAAGGATGAGGTTGATGTAATTGGGATGGCCCCTGAAGAGGAATGCGAGAAGGAGATGTTCGTTCTTATCCAGTGGGAGAAGGATGGTTTGGCTGTTCCATTGTCCCAACTCACGGTCATTAAGTCTACAAACAAACAAATCAAGCAAGCGGTTGAGGATTGGCACTATTGGGTGCAGATGGGCTATTCGTTCGGATAATATCCGGCCCAGTCTTTGAGTGAACCGGGAGAGTCCGTGTACTATAAGGTTCTTTTCGGGATCGAAAACGACGATAGTGGTCTTGAAAATACGCACTCCTGGGACATTAAACCTGAATAATAGATGACTTATCGTGGTCCAGCCCCCGATTTAACAGGTTTACGTACCCACATCCGGCGACTGCCCTCCGATTCTAAGTTTAATGTATTCTAAACAGCAATAAAAGTCCTTGACTTCCTGGGCGAAGTAATTACTATGAAACTAAAGTGATTACTTGGAGGATCACGGTATGGGTACAGTAACGGCAAAGCAATTAAAACAGAACACAGGAGAAATAATCAAAAGGGTCAGATCGGGAGAGCACCTGACTTTGACTTATCGGGGAAAGCCCATCGGGGTTATTGCCCCGCCGAAAGCTGAAAAGACAACCACAATGGAAGAAATCAGGCCCTTTGATGATGCCTGGGAGGATATTGAAAAGACCCTTGGAAAAACAAAGCCGCCATTTAAGGGATGGAAGGAGGCCGTTGATTGGGTTCGAAATCGGACTTAGTTTTGATCGATACGAATATTTTTGTGATTGACCTGAGGTATAAAAGAGATGTCAAATTCAATAGCAATCGGGTCTTTCTCGATTACATAGCCAAAAAGAGAAACGGCTTTACGACCGTAGTCAATTTATTGGAACTCTGCGGCATTCTCTCCTTTAATCTCAACGAAAAACAGTTGACCGAATTATGGTCCTATTTCCAACAAAAATACCAAGTGGCTGTGCTTCCTTTTCCCAGCCTGGATGTGAAATTTCCCGAGGTTGAAATTAGAGAGATATTTGATATGCTCAAAACCCGGACATCGCTTGGCGATGCCTTGATGATTTCAGTTGCCAAGAAACACACGCCTTTTTGCCGGACAATGATTTCCTGGGACAATTTGCATTTTGAAACTATTTTTCAAGGACCGGTTTTAACTCCCGAGGAATTTATACGATCTTCCGCTGAGAAATAAGACGAATTCCCCCTTGGGTGCCTATTGAAAATATTCGGCAGAAATTCGGGTCTAATAATGCCCAAAATAAATTCTGAGGAACTTCAAAAACAACTTGATCAAGCGTTAAGCGAATGCGCTCGATTGAGGGATGAGAATAGCCGCTTAAAAAAACTTCTTGGCCTGCCATTAGAGGAAACCCCATCTCCCCTCAGGATTTTTTTGCTTCTGAGATCTCGTCCCAAGCCACAGTGGGTTCGGCTCACCAACCAACCCATTTTTCTCCTTGACCATCAATCCCTTATTATTTTAAAATTTTTAATTGATTTCAGGATTTAATGGAGTGAACAATCGTTTTACTTGCTTAAAACCTCTTAGGGAGAAAAATAATCATGAGTTCTCTTGAAAAGGTTGAAGAAATTTTGTCAGGGCTAACCAGAGCAGAAAAAGCTCAAATTCTCCAGTGGGTAGTTCGGGACATGGGGGATGCCTTTCCCGGGATAGACATCATCTCTGAGGTCTGTGGGGGGGAACCGTGCATCGTCCGGACCCGTATCCCGGTCTGGCTGCTTGTCCAGGCCAGGCGCCTGGGAACAAGTGAGGCCGATCTGCTCCGGTGCTATCCAGCATTACGGGCAGAAGATCTAAGCAATGCTTGGGCTTATTATCGTTCCCATCGTGAGGAAATAGACAAACAGATAGCAGAAAACGAGTCAGCCTGATATGGGAAGATTGTATGCCAATGAAAATTTTCCCTATCCGGTGGTTGAAGAATTAAGACGTCTGGGTCAGGATGTTCTCACTATCAAGGAAACTGGGGATGTGGACCTTTCCGAGTTAGTTGGCAAAGGCGTTTTTTCTTTATGGCACGACCGGGAATTTTTTCAACAAATCACGGCAATAAGGGCTGCGCAATGGCAACGGGAAAAGGCTTCATAACCGGATGCAGCGCGACTCGCTACGCCGCGGCTGATCCGGGGCGTTCGGTCCAAGGATAAAACATGGCAGAATACGGTGAATGGAATCTCAAAGGAGCAACTCTAAGCGATGTGACGGCGAAGAAGGAATATGGAGTCGACCGAGACTTCATTGTGAGGGGCATACGGGCCGCCAAACTTGAATATCGAGACGGAGCAATGTGGGGAAACCCTTACCTCAGAGTCTTGAGGAACCAACTCGAAAAGTATATATCCGAGGAGCTTGGAAAGGACTACCTGGTGAGAGTCAAGGCTGAGACCGAGTTACGAAAGATCAAAAAAGAGATATCCGATCACAAGAAAGAACTGAAGGAGCTTGAGAACAGAAGGACCGCTCTTGAGCATTCATTAAGGAAATGATAGGGCAAGTTACATTGGTCCAAAACGTAAACCGATTTTGGGCGATGAATTGTAAATATAGGTCAAAGGACCGATAGTGCGGGTGAGAACAGGATAACCACTAAGGATTGAACATGAGAAATCTTGGCGACACCGGTGCGGTTTCGGTATGGTAAGAAACCGGAGGGCGGAAACAGTCTACTCGCTGATTGGACGTTTGGTTGGTGTTTTCCTTGTTTTCACCATCCTGATCTGCCAGGTCGAAGCCTCGAACGCCAGGGAAACAGCAGCCCAGCCCCTGTTTAATGTCGGCTATCAGGCCATTGATTTCAAGTATCGAAAGGACGGGCAGGAGCAAAGGCTCACCGTGGCTGTCTGGTATCCGACCGCGGCGCAGCCGAAACCCCACACCTACGGGGGACCGACCAGCGGCAATGTCGCGGTCGATGCAGCACCCCGTGCCGAAGGCTGCCTATATCCTTTATTGGTCTTTTCCCACGGATACGGGGGCGGTGGACTCGGCTCGGTATTCTTCACCGAAGCCCTCGCCGCTCGGGGCTGGATCGTGGCCTGTCCGGACCACCACGACAAGCACTCGGCCGTCCGCATACGGACCGGTCAAGAGAAGCACTTCGACCGTCGCGGCTTACTGCAACAGGCCAGGGAGATAGCCGCTTCCGGTCCAGACGACAGAGACCGGTACCTGTACCGGCTGAACGAGATGAGCCTCGTGCTGGACAACATGCTGGCTTCCGATCCCTTCGGGAAGCTCATCGACAAAGATCGCATCGCAGTCGGGGGGCACTCTTTGGGCGGATTCACGGCGCTGGGACTCTGCGGAACCATCAAGGATCGCCACGATCCCCGCATCAAGGCCCTATTGTTATTCTCGACGGGGGCCGGTGGGTATCTCTTCCGGGAAGACGAGCTTGCCGGGGTGCGGATTTCAACCATGCTGTTTATGGGAGAACGGGAAGAAAACCAACAGCGCGGCTCCCAAAAGATGTCGGACCTTTCGGCCAAGATTTACAGAAACGTATCGCCGCCCAAGTACTTCCTTGAGGTTAAAGGGGCCGGACATTTTTCGTTCAACAATCGTTTCTCGGACAATCCCTGGTCGAGACTGCTGAGCGGCACGGAGGAGCAGTTCGAGGTTATCCGACGCTACTCGATTGCTTTTCTGGAGAAGTACGTTTCCGGAAAAAAGGACGCCGGTCATGTGCTGGAGCGAAGCGATCCACTGCTTAGGTTCAGGAAAAACCCGGTAACAGCGAACAATAGAAATTGATTTTCGAAGAATGTTGAATATTGAACAAAATTACCTTTTGAGGCCTCCCATCAGGACCATAATCCCGCCGGTGATGATGATATTCAGTAGGGCTGCCGGGATGAGCACCTTCCAGCCCAGGTCCATGAGCTGATCATAGCGCAGGCGAGGCAGGGTGGTCCGCATCCAGATCATGAAAAACACCACAGCCAGGACCTTGATCAGAAACCAGATCAAAGGCGGCAATATGGGTCCGTGCCAGCCACTTAAAAAAAAGACGGCCACCAGTCCCCCCATGACGATCAGGTTGCAATATTCGCCCAAAAAATAAAGGCCGAACCGCATGCCGCTGTATTCCAGGTGATAACCGGCCACCAGCTCACTTTCGGCCTCCGGCAGATCAAAGGGAATCCGCTTGCTTTCCGCCACGGCACTGATAAAAAAGATAACCAGGGCCACCGGCTGCAACAGTATAAAAGGGATGCGGGCCTGGGCGGCTACGATTTCAACCAGACTGAAAGACCGGGCCAGCATGACCACCGGAACCAGGGAAAGCCCCAGGGCCAGTTCATAACTGATCATCTGGGCCGCGCCGCGGATACCGCCCAGGAGGCTGTATTTGGAATTCGAGGCCCAGCCGCCTAAGGCGATGCCATAGACCTGGACCGAGGACAGGGCCAACACAAACAGGAGGCCGATATTCAGATCGGAGATCACCAGGGGAACCGGACGGCCCCTGAAGGTCAGATCTCGTCCGAAGGGGATGACTGCAAAGAGGAGCAGGGCCGTAGAGGCGACGATGGCCGGGGCCAAAAGGAAAAGAAAACGGTCCGCCCCCTGAGGGATGGTGTCTTCCTTGGTCAGCATCTTGATGATATCGGCCAGGGGCTGAAGGAGACCGAACTTCCCGGCCCGGTTAGGACCATAACGTACTTGAAAGCGCCCCAATAATTTCCGTTCGGCCAGGCTCAGATAGGCGGCGATGAGCAGCAGGGCTATCAGCACCAGGCTTAATTTGATCAAAAGGAAGATGAAACCGATAAAAAGCGACATAAATTCTTTACCTAATCAGACAGGATTTACCGGATTACTATGATTTTTGGGCCTTTCCGGAAGAAAGGCCCAAACTAAATCATCCTGCGGACAGAAAACATGTAAATCCTGTCAAAAAATTTTTTAAAGACCTAAATTGTTTCGATATCCAAGTCTTTCTTTTTTTTAATGCCCTCGAAAGAAATCCATTGCGGATGGACGCCCATCTTTTGCCAGTCCAGATCTATATGTCTCGGCAAAACGATGATCCCGGCAGCCATAGGATCCTTTAATTCAACTTCAATTTCCAGCGGACCGCCATCCAGAGACAGGGTCACCCGGTCCCTGTTCTGGATGCCCAACCGCTTCCCCATTTCAGACTGCATCATTAAGCAGGGCTTTTTCATGGTCTCCCGGATGGGATCGGAATAACTGGAAAGTTCTTCCGTTGCCAGGGTCCATTCCACCGGCAGCAGTTCCACATCTCCGTGGGCGCACTCTGTTTTCATCCTGTTCCCGGGACCGGTTATTAAGAAGCTTTCCTCCTCAACCTGTTCGGGGATAATTCGAATTTCATCCCCAGGGCCTTTCAGTTCCTCAAGACGGGAGAAAACCGGGTTTCCCCGGGCCAGCTCCGTCCAGAGGGTTTTGATGGAAAGGTCTTGTTCCGGCGACAAAAGATGGGCCAGTTCCATCAACAATTGCCAGGCCGGTCTGGGCTCTCCTCCGGGGATATCTTCTCTGAACAGGTGAGGGGGATGGTTTCCATTATTGATCTGTTCAATGGGGAGTCCGCCCCTATAGACCGGAGAGGCCCATTGGGCCCGACCTTCCTGATTGACATAAATCCCGCCGGCTTCAAATACGGTTTGGGTGGGAAGAAAGATATCGGCCGGCCGACCGATTGGGGAAGGCAGATAGTCCATAACCAGTAAAAAATCGAGGCTATTCAAGGCCTGTTCCAATCGGGATCGGTCCGGGAAGAGTTTGAATGGATTGCTTTCAACCATCACCAGGCCGGCCAGTGAGCCAATTTCAATAGCCTCCAGAATCTTCAAAAAGGAACTCTCGGGGGAAGAGAGTAAGACGGCACCGAAAGCATTGGCATCAGGGAGTAAATAAAAAAGGCCTGCCTTCCGACCCATGGCCTGAAGGGAAAGGACCAGATCGGCGGCCAGGGCAGGGGTGGTCTCCCGCACGCAATCAGTACCGCAGACGATGACCGGACGTGCACTTCTATCGAGTAATTCGGCTATTTTTATGAAACGGTCCTGAAAGGCGAAATCCTGGATAGCAGGTTCCTCCTGGGTCTCATGCAATTCACCTGCTTCATCCAATGTCTTTTCACCATTCTGTCGGGCAATGGTCCTTTTTAACAAGAAACCAAGCCAAAAATCCAGATCACCGGGGGGGGCCGGGAGATGCTCAAAGTCCAGCGGCAGGAAGACCGGACGGGGATCGATAACATAAATGACGGCCCCTTTTCGAAAGGCCTGTCTCAAGGCCAGGGTCAACATGGGGGCTTCATTCACCGGATCAGCCCCGACCAGCAGAACAAAATCAGATTGCTCGATCTCCCTCAGGGAAACCGCCAGCCGCCCATCGAGTCCGGCCACGGCCCTTTTCACCTTCCCCTCCCTGAAGGGATCCGCCAGGTAGTTGGGGGCCATCCATCTTTGTTGTTGACAAAGGCTTTTTATCAGGCCCTGGGTTTCCAGACTGCTTCGAGCCGATCCCAGACAGCCGACGGCTCCTTTACCGAACTGGTGGGTTATTTGGGAAATTCTTTCCGCCGCGGCCCGGAGGGCCTGATCCAGAGGGACTTCCTCCTGTCCGATCCTGGCCCGGCGAGGCCTCTCCTGGAGGTTGTTATAAGAAAAACCGTAGCGGCCCCGGTCGCAGATAAAGTAACCGTTGACGGCCCGGCTGAAACCGGCTTCCATCCGGATCACTTCCCGGTAACGGGCGCTGGCCACCAGCCGGCAGCCCAGGGAACAGTGGATGCAGAGGGCAGGGCTTCTTTCATAATCCCAGCGCCTGCCTTTATAACGGGAGGGTTTATCGGTCAGGACTCCGGTAGGGCAGAGGTCGATGATATTTCCGGAAAAGGGGTTCTCCAAAGGACCATCGCTCTGCCGGCCGAAAAACATACGGCTTCCGATTTGCAGGGCCCCGAAATCCAGGTAGCCGGCAAAATCCTGGTAAAATCGGCGGCAGCGGAAACAGTGGATGCAGCGGTTCATTTCATGCCGGATAAAAGCCCCCAGTTCCTGATCCAGATAGGTGCGCTTCTTTCCGGCAAAACGCCTGATCCCATGTCCCCCGGCAACGGTCAGGTCCTGGAGGAGACAATGCCCCCCTTCATCACAGACCGGGCAGTCATGGGGGTGGTTCATCATCAGCCATTCGATGACCTGACGGCGAAAATCCCTTACTTCTTCATCCATGGTGGAGACCACCATGCCATCCCGGACCTGCTCCATGCAGCTCATGGCGATCCCTTTGACCGGGCCTTCCAAAAACTTGACCGCGCACATCCGGCAGGCCCCGAGAGAGCCCAGGCTGGGATGGTAACAGAAGCGGGGGATAATAATCCCCAACCGGGCGGCGGCCTCGATGACCTTGGTCCCCTTGGGGACCTCTATTTTCAGGGTGTCGATGATTAGCTTAGGCATGGCTGGTTAGACTCCCGTGTCCCAGCAGGCACCGGCGAAGCATGAAAACACTCAATATCGAATATCGAATAACGAATAATGAATGTCGAAGGAAGGTAAAAATAAATCCATTTATGATTCGAAATTCGCATGCTTGTACTAAACCCCCATGGCCCGCTGGTCCGCCACGATGCATGAAAATCGATGAAAGGTCCAAGGTTTTTCACACTTGAAACTTGACTCTTGCATCTTGAAACTTCATTTTTTATTAATGAGAATTTTCCTGTCCATCCTGAAAATCCTGTCTAAACGGACACCCCTTCTGGGCAATGTGCTCCTGAATCTCTTCACGAAAATCTTCCACCAGGCTCAATACCGGTGCCGCCGCTCCCGGAGCAAAGGCGCAATAGGCATGAGACAGGTGGCCGGCCATGCTTTTCAGGGCGGGAAGGTCTTCATCCTTTCCATCGCCTTCTTCAATACGCCGGAGCAGGTCCCGGAGATAAGGCAGCCCTTCGCGGCAAGGGGTGCAAAAGCCGCAGGATTCCCGGGCAAAAAATTGGATTAAATTCAAAGCCGCTCCCACCAGGCAGGTTTTATGATCGAAGACGATGATGCTCCCGGTGCCGAAGCGATGACCATGGCCTAACCGGGCCAGGGAATCAAAATCCATTTCAATAGCGTAATGTTGTTTGGGCAGGAAGCGGGTGGAAGCTCCCCCGGGTAAACAGGTCTTATATTCATACCCCGGCTGCATCCCCCCGGCCTGGTCCTCGATGATTTCGCACAAAGGCGTACCAAAAGGGAGTTCAACACAACCGGGCCGGCGGACCCGGCCGCTGACGCTGTAGATCTTGTGCCCGGCGGCGGTATTGCTCCGGGCCAGGTTTTGAAACCACTCCGGGCCGTTATTCAGGATAGAAGGCACATAGCTCAGGGTCTCGGTATTATTAACGATGGTCGGCTGACCCCAGAGGCCTTCTCCGGCCAGATGCCCTTCGATATTGGGATGAGGCCTTTTCCCCTCCAGGGCATGGACCAGCCCTTTGGCCTCGCCGCAAATATAACGGCCGGCACTGCGGTGAAGGACCAGGTCAAGGCTATAGCTGCTCCCCAGGATATTTTTCCCCAGCAACCCGGCCTGTCTGGCCTCCTCCAGGGCCTTTTCCAGGATTCGGGCACCCTGTTCATAAGCCGGACGGATAAAGATGTATCCCTTTTCGGCCGAAGCCGCAAACCCTCCGATGATCAGCCCTTCAATCAGGGCCTGGGGATTGTGCTGGATCAAGAGACGGTCTTTATAGGTGCCCGGTTCCATTTCGTCGGTATTGGCGATGATATATCGCGGGAAAGGGGCCTCTTTTTTAATGAAGGACCATTTGCGACCGGTGGGAAAGCCGGCTCCGCCCAGACCACGAAGCCCTGAATCCATAACGGTCTGAACAACCTGTTGGGGTGTATACGCTTTAAGGACCTTGTTCAAAGCCTCATAACCTCCCAGCCGTCGGTATTCCTTCAGGGAGAGGGTCTGGTCCAATGGCTTTTGCAGGATCAATGGTTGTTGGGAAGCCATTATCGATCTTCTTTTTGAGGCGGTTGCTTATCCCTTAATTCCTTAAGGACGGCATCGATAGCTTCCGGAGTCAGGGGACCATAAAGATTTCCGTTGATCAGCATGGCCGGGGCCTGATCGCAATAGCCGATGCAGCCGACCGGAAGCAAGGTAAAACAGCCGTCTTCGGTTGTGCCTCCCAGGGGAATGTCTAATTTTTGGCTGATATAATCCAAAACCGACTGGTGATTGAACATCCAGCAAACGGTGCCGTCGCAAACATGGATGCAATATTTCCCTACCGGCCGGCGGTAGATGAAATCATAAAAGGTGGCCAGTTCCTCTATTTCCAGAGGGCTCAGGTTAAGGAGACCGGCCCCCTCCTGAACCGCTTCATCGTTCAGGTAACCATAATGTTTTTGAAGGGCGAACATCACCTCCACCGCCAGTTCACGGGGGTGATCGGTGATGGTTATTTTTTGACGAAGCACATCAAGAGTCTCTTCAGGCAACATAGGATAATCTCTTTTTCAGCTCAAAGCTCAAAGGAAAACACTTCATGCTTCCGGGCACCACGTACCATGAAAATGGGTTTTTGAATTCCGAAATCTGAAATCCGCATTCCAAAATCGGACCTACCGGTCAATATCCGGCAAAATATAATCGATGGAACCGATGACAGCCAGCAGATCGGCCAACAAGTGGCCCCGGGCCATTAAAGGCATGGCCTGCAGATTGGCAAAACCCGGGGTCCGGATGCGCATCCGGTAAGCTATATGCAGGCCGTCGCTGACCACATAATAACCCTGCTCTCCACGGGGGGCCTCAACCGCCGTGTAGGCTTCACCTTTGGGAATCTTCGGCCCCCGGGTGACGTTTATAAAATGGTGAATCAGCGTTTCGATGTCCTTCAGGGTGTCCCTTTTCTCAGGAACTGTATAACGATAATCCGCGCTGCAATAACGGCCGGCCGGCATCCTGGCGGCGGCCTGTTCGATGATCCGCAGGCTCTGACGCATTTCCTCGACCCGGACCAGGTAACGGGCGTAGCAGTCCCCTTCCTTTTCGTAGGGGATATCAAAGTCAAAGCGCTCATACGAAGAATAGGGAAACTGCTTGCGCAAATCCCAGTTGAGACCACTGGCCCGCAGATTAGGGCCGGTGACCCCCCATTCCATGGCCTCTTCCAGGGTGAGCCGGCCGATCCCCCTGGTCCGGGCCTCAAAAATAGGGTTTCGGGTGGCCAGGGCCTCATACTCCCTGAGCCGTTCCGGGAAGATCCGCACAAAGGTATCAATCGGTTCTTTCCAGCCCTCCGGGAGGTCGTCGGCCACTCCTCCCAGACGGAACCAGGAGGGATGGAGCCGGCCGCCGGTGATATGCTCGACAATATCCATAATTTTTTCACGTTCCCGAAAGGTATAAAAGACCGGTCCGATGGCGCCCACGTCCTGCAGGAATGTGCCGAACCAGACGAGGTGGTTGCTTAAACGGAAAAATTCCCCTAACAGAACCCGGATAAACTGGGCCCTTTCCGGGACCTCTATTCCAGCCAGGGTCTCCACCGAATTCAGATAAGCCAGATTATTATAGACACCGGAAAGATAGTCCACCCGGTCGGTATAAGGTATGAATTGATGCCAGGACTGGCGCTCACCGATCTTCTCCACCGACCGATGGTGATAGCCGATATCCATAGCCATGTCGGAGATCTTTTCCCCTTCCAGGTCCAGGACAAAACGCATCAGACCATGGGTGCCCACATGGTGGGGTCCCATATTCAGCAGAAGTCCCTGATCCTTTCCTTCCTTTTTTCGAAGAATCAGACCGGCATCGAGGGGCTGGTGGTTTTGGGCATCGGCCCGGGTATAGGGAGGCATCTCGGTGGCCCGGCCGGGATATTCTTTCCGGAGGGGGTGCCCCTCCCAGTCGTCCGGCAGAAGGATCCGGCGCAGGTCCGGGTGGCCCTGGAAACGGATTCCGAACAGATCATAGACTTCCCGCTCGTACCAGTCGGCCGACGGCCAGATATCGGTGATGCTTGGAGCGATCGGGTCCTTGCCGTGCAAGGCCACCTTCAGGCGCAGGCGGCCGGCCGGCGCAAAAGAAAGCAAATGGTAAACCAGGCTATAGTCCGGGTAGGGCGGTTGGTTTGGATAGGGGGGGTTATCCCGGTCGATCTCTTTGCCGACTGTACCGTTATAGATCCCATAATCTCCCCGGTCTCGACGGGCCGATTCATCGACTGCGGTCAGGTCATCCATCCGCAGGAATCTGGGGCTGGATTCGGTTTTCAAAAAACGCAGGACTTCTTTGATCCCTTCTTCGGCGACCTGGAAGGTCAACATATCCGAAGGGTACGGGATTGGCCGGAGGACCGGCCCGAATCGATCCTGGAGCACTGCGCCCAAGGATCGGTCCCGCTCTTTTACTTCGATCCGGCCGGCCGGCGGGGTCCACATCAGATCGGAGCGGCTATCCCAAAAGCGGGGCGGGGTGACGGAATCGCCCCGGATGGGGACCCCTTCAAACCCCGGGCCCCGGGGATCCCTGGACTTGGTCTGCCCGTCGATTAAGACCGGTTTTTGAGACCCCTGGGTTCCTCCGGCTAAATGGAGGATGGAACGACTGGGTTTTTCGGAATGGATCTTTTTCTGCAGCAGAATCAAACCTTCCAACACCGCTTCCGGACGGGGCGGGCAGCCGGGTATGTAGACGTCAACCGGCAGGATTTGATCAATGCCCTGGACCACGCTATAACAATCATACATGCCGCCGCAATTGCTGCAGGACCCCATGGAGATGACCCATTTGGGTTCAGGCATCTGTTCATAGAGCCGCAGGATGACGGGGGCCACTTTTTTAAAGATGGTTCCAGAAGTAATCAGGAGATCGGACTGGCGGGGGGAACCGCGCAGGACTTCGGCCCCGAAACGGGCCATATCATAACGGGGGGTCAAAGCGGCCGACTCCTCGATAAAACAGCAGGACAATCCGAAAAAGGAAGGCCAGAGGCTGAATTTCCGGGCCCAGTTGATCAGCAGATCCAACCGGTCCAGGCTTTTATTTTTGAGCTGATCAAATTTTTTCAAAATGCTCTACCCAGGAAAGCCCCTTTTTTTTCCAGATATAGATCAGACCGGCTAACAAAAGAATAATAAAAAAGACGATCTGCAACCAGCCGGGCCAGCCCAGATCAAAGGCCGCTATGGCCCAGGCAAAGATGAAAAGGGCTTCCACATCGAAAATCAGAAAGAATACAGCCACCAGATAAAAAGGGAGGGGAAAGGCCAACCGGACCGGGCCGCTTGGGATGATGCCGCATTCGTAGGCCCGTTTCTTTTCCGGGCTGATTTTTTTTTCACCGAGCCAGACAGCCAGGAACAGGAGGAGGGCGATTAAAACCAGTATCATCAGGCCGTACAGGAAAAGGGCCGTCAGGCCCGGTTCCCAGGGAGATAAGGTTTGGCTGGTAACTAATGGCTGCATAAAAAAAGTGTTCGGAGTTCGGAGTTCGGAGTTCGGAGTTTAGAAAAACCTGTTTGCATGTTTTTTTTGGTTCCCCGCAGGAGAATGTGTGTTAACACAAAAATGAGGTTATGGATTTGGTTTTCACTTCCTTCGATATTCATTATTCGATATTCGAAATTCGATATTCTCATGTTTTGTCGCTCCCTAAGGCTCAAGGCTCAAGGCTCAAGGCGCAGGGCTACTAAAAAAGATATTTGGTTTTTGTTTTAACCTTGTACCCTGCGCCTTGCACCTTATACCTTTATTAATCCGTTCCAGTCCGCTGAAAAACGCTCCATCCCCTTGTCCGTCAGGTCATGGGTCAGGTTATAAGCCGTCCAGTCTTTATTCAGATCGATCTCCTGGTAGGGGATCTCTTTCAAGCCCGGGGACGGGTAGCAATAGGTCTCATCCGGCAAAGGCAGCCCTTTTTCCGCCCACTGTTTCAGGATTTCAAAGGGTGCGGTGATGATATCCGAGCCTAATTTCAGGGCATAGAGCAGATGATCGAGATGCCTGACGCTGGCGGTCAGGACCTCCACATGGCCGTCTCCTTTCCAATACATGCGAAGAATATGGGCGATCAGGTCCAGACCGTTTTCGCCCCGGTCATCCAGACGCCCTACGAAAGGAGAAACAAAAACAGCCCCTTTTTTTGCTCCCCTGGTGGCGGCATAGACGGCCGCGGCCTGTTCCTGGGAAAAACAGAGGGTCAGGTTGACCCGGAGACCAAGACCAACCGCCTGTTCGGCGGCCTTCAAACCTTCGTGGGAAGTGGGAAATTTAATATGGGCGTTGGGAATCCAGGAAAACATCTCCAGACCCTGTTTAAGCATCTCCCCGGCCGTGGTCAAAGGATCGGCGTAGACTTCTACAGATACGGACCCTTGGGGGATCAGACCGGAAATTTCCCGGACCACCTTCCTG
>JACRBX010000040.1 GCA_016219225.1 Deltaproteobacteria bacterium | reverse complement strand
CCAAAGTCTCCAGTTGGAACAAGGGAAAGATCGGGGAACTCAAGGATCGGTACCGGAACAGGCCTTATTTCTGTCCGGCAGAAGCCGCCGCCCCTGCCGCCGAAGAATTGAACCCCTGAGGATCATAATTAAATTAGGACGCTGATTTTCGCAGATACCCGCAGATAACTATTTTTTTATCTTCAAAATCTTGGCAATCTGCATCGATCTGCGTCCAAAAAGGAGATTACGCATGACCTTATTTACCAAAACGGATTGCCAGAAATGTCATTACATCAAAAACCATTTCAATCTTCCATCCCTGGGCATTCAGGAAGAAATCCTGGGGGAGGATAACCCCGAAGCCCTGGCCCATCTGGCCTGGCACGAATTGGTCGAAACAGCCCAAAAGGAATTACCGATCCTGATCCTGGATGACAGCACGGCCGTGGTCGGAGCCATCCCCATTAAAAAATTCTTGAGCCTTCAGTATGGAAATTAAAGGGTTTATTGAAACCTCTTTCTTAGACTGGTCCGGCAAGATCTGTGCGGTTCTGTTTCTGCCCTCCTGCAATCTGCGCTGTCCCTTCTGCCATAATCATGAGTTGGTCCTTCATCCGGAAAGGTTGTCGGCCTATCCCTGGGAATATATCCAAAAAAGATTGGCGGCACTGAGAGGCTGGCTGGACGGGGTCTGCGTCACCGGCGGGGAACCTACCCTGCAGGCCGATCTGCCGGAGTTGTTGGATCAAATCCGCCGGATGGGCTTATCGGTTAAATTAGATACCAATGGAACCAGGCCGGAGGTCCTTCAGTCTCTGATTTCCCGAAAGCTGATCGATTACCTGGCTATGGATATCAAAGGCCCCTTGGATCAGGACTCCTATCAGCAATGTGCCGGAGTCCCGGTTTCCATCCAGGCCATCAGGAAATCCATGGACTTCATCCTCTCGGGTCGGGTCTGCGGAGAATTCAGGACCACGGTCATCCCCCGATGGCATACCCCTCCGGTCCTGGCCCGCATGGCCCTGGAATTAAAAGAGGCCCCGAAATGGAGACAACAGGAATTCAATCCGGCCCAGACCCTGGACCCGGCCCTCGGTTCGGACCGGCCAGATCTTCACCCGGCCACCCATTAAAAGTCGTTGACCGGGAGGCCCAGAAAAATACTAACCAAAGATATTTTAAAAGAGAGATTTTTTCACCGCAAAGGCGCGAAGAACGCAGAGAGAAACATCTTTGTTCAATCCCGTGAGAGGCGGGATTGAACAAAACATCCCTGGACTCCGTCCCGGAGGGGACAACGCCCCAGAGGGTTGCGAAAGCCTTTTCCTTTCTGTCCTCTCAACAGAAAGGAAAATTTATTCCCTCTTTGCGCCCTTTGCGGCTCTGCGGTGAAAATTGTTTTTCAAAAATCTAAACTGATACGAAATTTTGTGCTTCGTTGGAATCTGTTGAGACTGGAAGCGGGGAAATGATCAGGGGTCAGGCAGGCAACACCGGCAGAAAAACAATAAAGGTACTGCCTTCACCGGGCTGGCTCTCGACCTTGATGCGCCCCTGATGGGATTCCAGGATGCTTTTCACAATGGCTAATCCCAGACCCGTGCCGTTGATATACCGGGTTTTTTCGTTTTTGATCCGGTAAAATTGTTTAAAAATCAACTTCAGATCCTCAGGGCTGATCCCGAGACCGCGGTCTTTCACCCGGATGCACAGGGAATCATTCTCGGCAAAGGCGGAAACCAGGACCTGCCCGCCGTCCGGGCTGTATTTAATGGCGTTGGTGATCAGGTTGGACAAAACCTCTTCCATATTGCGGCGGTTGGCCAATATGGGGGGTAACATTTCCGGCACATCGATTTCCAGCCGGATCGATTCGGATTCGGCCTTAGGCAGGTGAAAGGCCACCTGATCCCTGATGATGGCCGACATATCCACCGGCTCCCGTTCGAGAGAGATCAGACCCGATTCGATCCGGGCCAGATCGAGCAGTTCAGAGGCCATTCGGGCCAGATTATTGATTTTTTGTGAAGCCCGGGTCAGTATACTCCGCTGTTTTTCCGTCAGGTCTCCGGCCAGTCCGTCCAGGATCACCTGGATCTGCATCATAACCGAATTCATCGGGCTTTGGATCTCATGGCTCACGGTGGAAACAAATTGTGATTTCATCCGGTCCATCCGCTTCAGGGCCGTAATGTCGTGCAAAACGGTAATGACCCCCAGGTTTCGGCCGTTACGGGCCCGGAAAGGGGCACAGCGGATGCTCAGGACCAGTTCCTCCGGCCGGTTTTGGCCGTTCAGGGTAATTTCTTCGGTTAATTCCGAAAATTCCGATTCGGGCATATTCAAGGACTGGGAGATCATCTCCCGTATCCGGGGGATGTTGATAAATTCCTCCACACCCCTGCCGATCATCGACGAGGCCTGACAGCCGATCATCCTTAAAAAAGCCGGGTTGGCCAGGGCCACCTTATTTTGATGGTTGGTACACATCACCCCGTCTGAAATGTGATTGACCATGGTCCGTAATCTGGAGCGGGTATCGGCAATATCCCACAGGGCCCGGGTATACTCAATGGCCTTGGCTACCGTTACCCGGAGATGATCCGGCGTGAACGGTTTGGGGATGAAATCAAAGGCCCCCTTTTTCATGGCATCCACCGAATGCTCCAGGGTGGCGTACCCGGTGATGACGATGACCACGGTGTCCGGATCCAGGGATTTCACTTTGGCCAGCACCTCAAAGCCTGACATTTCCGGCATCATCAGGTCCAGTAAAATAATATCGTAATGCTCGGCCGGGATGCTTGCCAGGGCCTCAAGGCCGTTGGAGGCCAGACTGACTTCGTAGCCGCATTCTTCCAATACCGACTTGCAGGCCTCCCGGATCCGGGCTTTATCATCTACCACCAGTATCCGGGGGGTGTAATGGGTTTGAACTTCTCCTTCAATGATCATGCTGCTCCTCTTTTAAATCCTGCCTGATTGTCTGCTCTTCTTTAACCTTTGGGCCGTCCTAAGTTAACCGATCGCCCCCTGATTATCTTCCATAGAATCGAGGTCCAGCGGCAGGGCCACCAGAAAGGTGGTTCCCCCCGGTCCGGTTTCCTTGATGGAAATGTCGCCGTTATTGTCCTTGACAATGCCATAAGCGGTGCTCAAGCCCAGACCGGTCCCCTTGCCCAGTTCCTTGGTCGTAAAAAAAGGATCGAATACCCGGGACATATTTTCTTCGGGAATCCCCCCCCCGGTATCGGATACCTCCAGACAGGCTGTTTTTTGGCTGTCATCGCGATAGGTCCTTAAGGTCAGGGTCCCCTTTTTATTCATAACATCCAGGGCATTCATCACCAGATTGATGACCACCTGGCTCATATTGTTCCGGTCGGCCCTCACCGGCATCCAGTCCCCGGACAACTCTTTCCGGATGACCATATTGATAAACAGTTTTTGATCCCGGATCAGGCGGAAACTCTCGATGACCAGGGCATTCAGAGAAAAGCGGTCCCGGGAGGTGCTGGATTGGCGGCTGTAAGCCAGAAGGTCTTTTACAATATCCTGACACCGCCCGGCGTCCTCCAAGATACAATGCAGGTTAAACTGGAGGGGGTGGTCCCCTTCCAGTTTTTCTTTCATCAGATTGCCGTACAGCAGGATCCCGGTCAGGGGGTTGTTGATTTCATGGGCCACACCGGCGGCCAGTCTTCCAAGGGAAGCCATTTTTTCGGTCTGGACCAACTGGGTCTGGGCCTCCTGCAATTTTTTCTCCACAGCCAGCCTTGAGCGCAGGTCATTGTAGACCCCCATAGTGGCTGCTTCGCTGCCGTCCTCGTAAATGATGGCTGCGGTCATTTCCACCGGAATAGGCTCGTTTTGGGCCGTCAGGATATCGACCCGGGTAACCGGGAGCTTTCCCCGTCCCCCATAGGTATCATCCCTGAGTTTTTTCATGATCCCCCGGGCCACGCCTGGAGGATAGAGATTGCTCACATCTATATCCCGGGCCTGTTTGAAGCTGTAACCGAACAGTTCCTCGGCGGCCTGGTTCATCAACAGGACCCGGCCTTCGCGGCCGGCAGCGACGATGGCACTGGCGGAACTTTGAAGAACCCGGTTGAGGAACTCCCGGACATCCTGTAAATTTTTTTCAAGGGCCTTGGACCGGGTCACATCCCGGATCGATTCAATGATATAAATGACCTCCCCCTGCTCATCCAGAATAGGGGAAAAAACGCGGTCCTCCCAATGTTCACTGCCGTCCCTGTGCTGGATCTGACGCAACATGGAATGCCCCAGGCCATCGGCCAGAGTTTGATCCAGGGGGCAGGAATTATTGGCACAGGGAAGATCCTGGTCGCCGGTCAAACTCTGAAAAAATTCCCGGCAGGTTTTTCCGACGATATCATCCCGGATCCAGTCAAATCTTTCCAACAGCTTCTGATTGACCGCAACGATGGTCCGGTCCGGCTTCAGAACCAGGGTCGGAAAGGACAGGGAGTCAAAAACCCGCAGACGCCAGTCCACTTCGTGTGGCCAATGAAAATTCATCTTATCGATCCGGGTCGGCCGGTTTCTGCACCCCTGTCAGGTATCATAAAGGCCTGTTTCAGGGCTTCCCGGGCCGGACCGGCCTTTCCTTCGGGTAGAATCAAATAAACCGAGGCCCCCAGGCAGGCCATGGCCAGGATCGGCAAACCGCAGGTGTCCAGAGCCTTTAAGGCCTCATAGGCAATACCGTACCGGTCGCCGTAATGAGGCCCCTGGAAATAAACCAGATCCACGGCCTGGTCCATTTGCCATCCCCCCGGGTATTCATCTAAAAGGACCTGATGCCAATCCATTCCCCCGGGTCCCGCCGGGGTTTCATCCAGAAGGAGATGTAGACGCAGGGTACCGGCGGCCGCGGGCCGGGCAATTTGCAGCACCAATGAAAGGCCCAGTCGGGAAATCAGGGTGAAAAGGTCATCCCCCCAATAGGTCAGGCGGTCGGAAGGCAGATCTAAAGTAACCATAAAAAGGCCGGTCCGTTCGACAAACCCATAGGTTTTAATGACCTCTTCCCGGTAAATGGCTATCGTTTCCATCAGAGCTGCTTTACGCGGAATTCCGGTCGAAAGGGGGCATGGTTTTCCGGCAGGGACACCACCCGGCAGACTGCGGAAACCGCATCATCCAATCGGCCATAATCAGTGGTGATAATCAGGGATGACAGCGAAGAAGCGATGCCATAAACCGGAAGACCGATACCGCCCAGAGCCGACAAGATATGCCCCATGAGGGCCAGGCGCGACTGATGAGGGAAAATGGTCAGCGTACCCACCGGCCAAACCAGATCGAAGGCCCCCTCAAAAGGCTGGAGGGCCTGTTCGGCCGACAACCGGTCCTCTGCGGAAATTAAGCAGAAACCAGTCGGTCGGCCGTCTGTAATATCCAAAGAACCATCCGTCAGATTGATCTGATGGTCGGCCAATCGACGGAAAATATCGGTCAGGGACCGACCGGCTTCCGGATGCAACCGGATCTGGACCAGTTCCGGGCTCAGTTTGAGTCCGCCGACCGGTAATTTCTGGAAAGGGGTGTTCATGCGGCCGGGGTCAAATAATCCTTAACAATCCCCATCAGTTTTTCCAGGTCGATCGGTTTCGGGATGTAGTCATCCGCCAGGGTGTTCTTACCATCCCAATGGGTGTAATTGGTGGAGGTGACGGCAGCGCCTACTGCGGTGAGCAGGAGGACTACGATGCTTTTATACTGATCGGATTGTTTCAGCTCCTCGCATAACTGATAGCCGTTCTTGCGCGGCATCATCACATCGAGAATAACCAGATCCGGTTGTTCCTTTTTGATCTGATCCATAGCTTCCACGCCGTCATAGGCCTTATGGACCCGGAAATTTTCGCTCTCCAATTTTACGGAAACCGCCTCGACCAGATCCGGGTCATCGTCCACTACCAGGATGAGTTTTTTGTCGTTCATGGTTTTCTCTCCTTTTTTTTTAAATCCTCAGAACGTATTTTTTTGCTTTGCGCCCCCTTAACCGTCATTCCGGCATGTTTTATAAAGACATTCGGGAATGACGGAAAAAGTGTCGCTGTAGTATTATTTTATCAACCCGTAACCCGCAACAGGGAAAATTCAAATATCTTTCGGTAGAATCTATCCCTCATTCCACCACCGGACGGGGATAGAGCCCGGCCCGTTCCACAATTTCAGGCACCTTCTGTTCCCAGTCGATGGCCATGATATGAAATCCGGCAACGCCCTGAACCTGTTTGAGCCTTTCAATGGTCTCTACACAGATCCGGATGCCTTCTTCGGCCTGTTGGTCTTTGGGCACCCCGGCCATCCGATCCACCAGCTCCTGGGGGACATCCATACCCGGCACCTTGTTTTTCATATAACGGGCCATACCGACCGACTTCAAGGGCGTAATGCCGGCCAGGATATAACATTTTTCATGTAACCCGCGGCTGCGGACCCCTTCCATCCATTTTTCAAATTTGTCCACATTGTAGATGCATTGGGTTTGAATAAAATCGGCGCCGGCCGCCACCTTTTTGGCCAGACGGGCCACCCGGAGCTCAAAGGGGTCGGCAAAGGGATTGGCCGCTGCCCCGATGAACATTTTGGGCGGATTTTCAATATCGGCGCCGCCCTGAAACTTGCCCTCTTCCCGCATTTTTTTGACCATCTGGACAAACTGGATGGAGTCGACGTCATGGACACTGGCCGCCATGGGATGGTCTCCAAAATGGGGATGATCTCCTGACAGACAAAGCATGGTATGGATGCCATGGGCATAGGCCCCGATGATATCGGCCTGCATGGCCAATCGATTGCGGTCCCGGGTAACCATCTGCAGGATCGGATGCAGACCGAGCTGCCGTAGAAAAACCCCGGCGGCAAAGCTGGACATGCGGACCATGGCGGTCTGGTTATCGGTGACATTAACGGCATCTATATAGCCTTTCAGCATCTCTGCTTTCTGGCGTATTTTTTCAGGGACTGCGCCCCTCGGCGGACCGCATTCCGAGGTTACGGCTAAATTTCCGGTTTTCAATACTTTTTCGAGTACGCTTTGGGTTTTCATTCTGCCAAATCCTCTCTGATAATTCTACGGGGGCCATCGGCCCGGCCAGGTCTCCAGTCTTTGGCCGGTATGATTTCTTCGTACCTCTTTTCCATTCCCAGTGCCTTGAGCCGATCCCAGATCAACTGCCAGGCACAGTCCACCTCCGGGCTGATCTCACATTTACCCGAAGTGGAACCGCCGCAGGGGCCGTTCATCAATTGTTTGGAACACCGGGCAATCGGACAAATCCCGCCGGTGATCCCCAGCAGACAATCCCCGCATCCCTGGCACCTTTCGGACCAGACGCCCTGTCGTTCCGATGCCCCCATGAACTTGGTATTGACGGCGGGAAACACCGGTTTAGCCTTAAAGCGGTGGCTGATCTCCTGTATGCCGCAGCCGCAGGCCATGGACAGGACCGCATCGACGCCGTCGATCAGAGACGTCAGTTCTTCAACGTATTCCGGATCGCACTGGCGTTCCAGGGTATGTTCCCGAATCTGTAAATTTTTCCCCTGCTTCAGAAACGACATTTGCAGCAACGAGGATAAAATCCCGACTTCCTTACGGCCGCCGACGGCACAAACCGTTACACACTCGTTGCATCCGACCAGCAGTACTCTTTGAAAGGGCCGGATATATTCAATGATTTCTTCCAGGGGTTTGCGTTCCGCTGTTATCATTGCGATTGTTCCTCCTTCAGTATTTGGACCACGGCTACGGGGGAGCCGGCCGGCCGGCCTCCATTTCGAATCGGGTTGGGTCCCAGACTCCGGATTCTTTCAGTGATCTGTCCGGCCATCTCGGCAAAGCGCTCCCCCATCCCGGCCGACAGGTTGATCATTTCCAATCTTTCGCCACCGATGCCGATGCTGTCTAAGAGCTTCCGGGCATAGGCCACCCGTTTGGCGGACCGCACGTTGCCGCTTTTAAAGTGGCAATCCCCTTCCAGACAACCGGCCACATAGACACCGTCGGCGCCGTTTTCAAAGGCCTTCAGCAGGTGGATGGTATCGACCTTCCCGGAACAGGGAACCCGGATGATTTTGACGTTCGGGGGATAAGAGAGCCGTTGACTGCCGGCCATATCCGCGGCGGTATAGGCGCAGTAGTGGCAGCAAAAGGCGATAATGACCGGTTCGAATTCTTCCATTATTGCACCATCCTTTCCAGCAGACCGTTGAGCTTGGCCAGAATCTGGTCGTCTTCAAACTGCATCAATTGTATGGCCTTGGCCGGACACTCGGAGGCGCACAGGCCGCAGCCGTGACACTTGGCCGGGTCGATTTCCGAATAACCGTCCGCATTGATAAAGGGGACGTCAAAGGGACAGGCCCGGACGCAGATCAGACAGGCGGCGCATTTTTTGGAATCGACCCTGGCAATGGCAGCGCCCAGATTGATGCTGTTGTGACTGAGCAAGGTCTGGGCCCTGGCGGCCGAGGCCTCGGCCTGGGCGATAGTCTCCCGGATAGACAGGGGGGCATTGGCCGTTCCGGCCATGAAAAACCCCGGTTTGGAGAGATCCACGGGTCTGAGTTTGATGTGGTCCTCCAGAAAATAGCCATCCGGGGTCCTGGGGACTTTGAAAATCGCGGCCAGATCTTCGGCCGATTCGTCATCGCTGATCAATCCGGTGCTTAACAGCAGGGCGTCCGCTGAAACGCTCAGGGATCGACCCAGGATAGGATCGGTGAAGGACACCTCCACCTGATTGCCGGCGGCCCGGACCTCCGGGGGCTGGTCCGGTTCATAACGGACGAAGATAACCCCTTTTTCCCGGGCCCGCAGGTAATAGTCTTCCTGGAAGCCGTAGGTCCGCATATCCCGATACAGGATCCAGATAAGGGTCTCGGGGTTTTTATCCAGAATGCTCAGGGCGTTTTTAATGGCCGTCTGGCAGCAGATCCGCGAGCAGTTGGGGTTGTCCGGCTGTCTCGATCCGACACACTGGATCATGACGACATTTTCCCAGTTAGCGGTCTGTTGGGGCCTGTCTTCGAGCAAGGCCTCGGCTTCCAACTGGGTCATGACGGCCTTGTGCCGGCCGAGCAGGTATTCATCGGGACGGTTTGGCAAGGCCCCGGTTGCCAGAATCGTAACCCCGTGGCTGAGTTGCCGGTAAAACATCTGGGGACCGACCTGCAGCCCGGTTTTAAAAAGGCCGGGCATCCCGCTGTGGTCAACAATAAAGGCGTTGGTAATGACTTGAATATTAGGGTGGGCCATGGTCCGCTGGATCAGGTCCTGGATAAATATCTGGACGTCTTCACCGTCCAGGGTTCGGCGGACCAGGTTGGCCAGGCCGCCCAGGAGGGACCGCCGTTCGGTCAGGAAGACCTTGAAGCCCTGATCGGCCAGCCGCAGGGCAGCGGTCATTCCAGCTACGCCGCCGCCTACCACCAGAACATCGCGGTTGATGGGCAAGCGGTTATCCGGAAGGGGGCGGGCCTTTTTCACGGCCAGGACTGCGGCCCAGATCAACTGCCGCGCTTTGGCCTCGGCATCTAAAGGCTGATCCGGATGGACCCAGGTGTCCTGATCCCGGAGATTGGCGATTTCGAGCAGGTATTTGTTCAATCCGGCCCGACGGAGGAGGTCTTGAAACCGGGTTTCATGGGTCCGGGGGGAGCATCCTCCGATCACCAGGCGATTGAGCTTCCGGCTGACCAGCGCTTCCTCGATACGGCTCATGGATTCGCGGCTGCAACCGTGACCGACCCCTTCGGCCAGGACCACACCGGGCAGGGTTTTCGCAAAGGCCGTCAATTCCGGCACATTGATCACACCCCCGATATCCTCCCCGCAATCGCAGACAAACACCCCGATTCGGGGCTCTTCGCCGGCCACCTCCCGTTCCGGCGGGAAGGTGCCTTCGGTATCGGTTAAATCCGTCTGAGAGGTTAAATGGGCCGAGGCTCGGCAGGCTGCCGCACTGGCCTGGACCATGGTTTCAGGGATGTCCTTAGGGCTTTCAAACAACCCGCAGACATAAACTCCCGGTCGGGACGTGGCCACCGGATTAAAAGGACCGGTTTGGGCAAAGCCGTGGGGGTTCAGATCGACTCCCAGACAGGCGGCCGTCTGCCGGAGGTCTTCGTTGACCCGGAAGCCGGTGGAAAGGACCACCAGATCAAAAGACTCTTCGGCCGGGGGGCCGCCTTGATCGGAAGCAAAGGTTATGGTCAAACGCTCCTCCCCGTTTTTTCGGAAGACGCTGTTGGGCCGACTTCGAACAAATCGCACCCCGTATTTCTTCCGGCTCCGTTCATAATAGCGTTCGTAGTCTTTGCCGAAGGTCCGCAGGTCCATATAAAAAATGGCCGCTTCGATGTTTTCCTGGAAACGCTCCTTGGTGACCACAGCCTCCTTGAGTGCGAACATACAACAGACGCTCGAACAATAGGACGAGGCGCCTTTCTGCAACCCCCGGGATCCGACACACTGAATCCAGGCAATTTTAGAGGGAACACGGCCGTCGGAGGGGCAGAGCAGTCTTCCCTGGGTGGGTCCGGAAGCCGACAAGAGACGCTCGTATTCCAGACTGGTAAGCACATCGGGATCAAGACCGTAGCTTAAGGTGTCCAAGCCGGAGGGGTCAAAAATCGCTGCGCCCGGGGCCAGGACAATCGAGGCCACCGGGATCTGGACCTGACGTTCCCGGTCGTCGGCCATTATGGCTCCGGCCGGGCAGCAGGCAACCAGGGCCTGGGGATCCTGGCAACGCGTCAGATCGATGGAGAAGGCCTGGGGGGTGATCTGGGGGTAACGCATACAGGTCGGTGCCCGATGATCCAGACCGGGGTTGAAATCCACACACTCCGGAAACAGCCGGCGGCACTCCCCGCAGGCCGTACAGCGCATCAGATCGATGTAACGGGGTGCGGTAGATAGGACCGCGGTAAACTCGCCGGCCTGGCCGTTCAGTTGGGTGATCCGGGTCAGCGGCATCAATTGAATATATTGGTTGCGGTTGGTTTCTGACAGGGTCGAGGAGATGGTGCAAAGGTCGCAGTTGTTGGTCGGAAAGGTCCGGTCCAGGAGGGTCATCAATCCGCCGATGGCATTGGCCTGGTCGATAAGAACGACGTTTTTTTTGGCCTCAGCCAGATCCAGCGCGGTCCGAATGCCCCCGATACCGCCTCCGATTACCAAAACTCTGTCGCCGTTTTGAAGTCGGTCTGCTGTTTTCATAGCTCTATTTTTCATTTCCATTTTTGTGTTTGGTATCAGAGGCCGGCGATATCGAGAATCGCGGACAAGCGGTGCTCCCAGCCCATGGTCTGAATCAGGACGCCCTGGGCCATTTTTCGAAGCGCGGCAATGGTTTCCCCGATGATTTTAACGCCCTCCAGTTCGCGGTCGGAGGACTTTCGGATTCGTCCGATCAGCTCTTCGGAAATAGATACCCCGGGTTCATTGGCAGCCATATATCGGGCCACGGCCACCGATTTTATGAGGAAGACCGAGGCGATGATGGGCACTTTGAGCCCAGCGGCTTTCTGCCTGAAAGCCTCAAAGCGGTTGATATCAAATACCGGCGGGGTAACCAGAAAGCCGGCGCCGGCGGCGATCTTTTCCCGGGCCCGGTCCAGCTCCCCGGTCAGTCCGGCATCGTCAATAAAGGGTGCGAGATAACAGCCGACCTGGAATTCCGGGCTGCCTTCCAGATCAAAGCCAGCCAAATCCTTTCCATCCTGAAGGGTCCGGATGGTGTTGAGCAACCCCAGTTCATCCAGATCGTTGACCGGCAAGGCGTTCCGGTGGTCACTATTGGCCATATCTTCCCCTTGAACCACGATCAGGTTCTGAATACCCAGCACATGGGCGGCCAGCAAATCGCCCTGCAAAGCCATTCGGTTGCGGTCCCGTCCATAAACCGTGATGATGGACTCGATCCCCTGCTGCTGGACCAAAGCCCCGCCGGCCAGGGCGCTCATTCGCATAACACCGTTATTCATGTCAGGAACGACAATTCCGTCGACCCGCCCCTTAATACGCCGGACGTCGGTCATCAGCCGGGAAATATCCACCCCCTTGGGTGTGTTCATTTCAGCCAGAACGACAAATTCTCCGCTTTGTAATCGTTTTTGAATACTCATGGATTTCCTTCCCTAACAAGATTGGCGGGCATGAATGCTCCACAATCGCAAATAGGTTTTCCCTGAACGGAAGCTCCATTCCTTAAACACGCTTTCGGAGTGGGTGGGGGATGCGCGGTGAAGGGGAGTGAATACAAAGAGTGAATACTAAGAGTCATAACCACCGGCCGGGCCGATGGCTTGCTGAGGGCAGTTGAAAGGGACTCGATCTACTCTAATCCGAAATCCATTTGCTCTTTATCCAGTTTTTTTTGATCCTTAATGTACTCTCGTACTTTCTGCTCATCATAGCCAACGGCACGAATCTGATATCCATGCCCCAAATGTTTCTTAAGTCGGCTTAAATCCTTACCAATTTATCCCAATCGCTTCCTGATTTTCCCGTAAAATACCCAGCGGTATTGGGGAACCCAAACAATACAATATAATATTTGCTTTGTATGCCTAATTGACAGATGACAAACCTTTTAAATTTATCTTACTATTTTTAAAATTACAAGAAAATTAATAGGGTCCAAAAGATTTTTTTTAGGCAGGAAAAGAATCAGGAAAGTTAGGCGCTTACTTCAGACAAAGCACCTAAAGCCCAAAGCAACTGGGATTGATGAAGATACCCGATCGGCGGCCAATGCCCCCGGCAGGAATCAGGTCGGAAAACAAAGGCCTTTTATTGCTGTTAAAGACCCAGGTAGGTCTTACGGATGACTTCATCTTCCATCAATTGCTCTCCGGTCCCCTGTGCGATGATTTTGCCGGAAGAAAGGACGTAATTTCGTTTGGCCATTTTGAAGACCGAACTGACCTCCTGTTCGACGAGCAGGATGGTGATTCCCAACTGGTTGATCTGAGAAATTTTTTCAAAAACCTCCTGGCGCATCAAAGGGGCCAGACCCGTGGAAGGCTCATCGATGCACAAAAGTTTCGGCTCCGACATAAAGGCCCGGCCGATGGCCAGCATCTGCTGTTCCCCGCCCGAAAGGGTCCCGGAGATCTGTCTGGACCGTTCTTTGAGTACCGGAAAGAGTTCATAGACCTTTCCCAGGGTCTCCTGGCTTTTTTTACGGTCTTTTTCCAGATAGGCCCCGGCCATCAGGTTATCCAGGACAGTCATTTCCCGAAAGGGCCTTCTCCGTTCCGGGCACAGGACCAGTCCTCTTTTGACGATCTCATGGGCCGGAATCTGATCGAGCCGTTCCCCGTTAAAGGTAACCGTTCCTTCCAGGAAGATGTCGCCAGCCGTGGACCGGCGTTTGATCTCCTTTTCCCAGGCCACCAGGCCGGTGATGGCCCGGAGGGTGGTCGATTTCCCGGCTCCGTTGGGACCGACCAGGCTGACCAGTTCCCCGGAATCCACCATCAGATTCACATTATTGATGAGTACGGCCTTTTCATAGCGGACGGTTAATTGATTAATTTCTAAGAGCACGGTTACTCCCTTCCTCCCTGACCCAGATAGGCCTCAATAACCTGGGGGTTGTTGACCACTTCCTCGGGGGTCCCCTCGGCCAGGAGGGTTCCGAAATTAAGGACGATGATGCGATCGACGATCTTCATTAACTGTTGCAGCTTGTGCTCCACGATAATCATGGCCGGACCTTCGCTGTGCAGGCGACCGAAGCGCCCGCCCTTGTGAAGTCTTTTTATGGACTTGGCCATCAAGTCGGTTTCAGCCGGACTTAAACCCCCGAAAGGCTCGTCTAAGAGGAGCAATTCCGGATCGGTGGCCACGGCCCGGGCCACTTCCAGCCGTTTCAGGTCCCCCTGAGACAGGGTGGAGGCCTTTTCCAGAGCCATATCCGAGATGCCGGCGAATTCCAGGGCATCCATGGCCTTGGCCTCTACCTTCTTGACCCACTCCCCTCTTTTCATCGACCGGGGAGACAGGCAGGAAACCATGACGTTGGCAATTATGGGCAGCCGGCGGAAGGGTCTCATATTCTGAAAGGTGGTGGCCACCCCCAGATTGATGATATCCCAGGTTTTCATGCCCACCAGTTCTTTCCCTTTGAAGTGGATGCTCCCGCTATCCGGTTTCAGTATACTGGTCAGTAAACGGAGCAAGGTACTCTTCCCGGCGCCGTTTGGGCCGATGAGTCCCAGGATCTCCTTATTCTCCATGCGAAAACTGACCTTATTGACTGCCCGCAGGCCCCCGAAACTCTTGGTCAGCGACTGTACTTCCAGGAATGGTACGGCCATATCAGGCCTCCTCAACCTCTTCTCGTAATTCCCGCCGGGAGACCTTCCCCACGTCGGTTTTCGGCAACTCACCCCTGAACTCGATGATCTTGGGTACTTTATAATGGGCCAGCTTCTGGCGGCAGAATTCAAGGACCTCTTCTTCCGAGATCTTGCCCCTGGCCTCGCTCTCCAAGACCACATAGGCCTTGATCAGGTTGCCCACCTTGGGGTCCGGCACCCCGACCACCCCGGCAGCCTTGATCTGGGGATGCTGGTACAGTACTTCCTCCACGTGCCGGGCGAAGACCGAATAGCCTTTGTATTTAATCAGGTCCCGTTTGCGGTCAAAGAAATGGAAATACCCTTCTTCATCCATGCTGACCAGGTCCCCGGTGCGCAGCCAGACCTCTCCGTCAATTTCCATCATGGACTCTTTGGTCCCATCAGGTCTTTTCCAATAACCCTGCATGATATTGGGGCCGCACAAAATCAGTTCGCCCACTTCCCCTACGGGGAGAAATTCGGTCCCTTCATGCTCAACGATGGCCGCCTTGACGTTAGGAATAGGCACCCCGAAAGAACCCCTCTTGGGATGGTGGATCGGGGTACTGTGACTGACGGCCGTGGTTTCGGTCATCCCATACCCTTCAAAAATTTTCGATCCGGTTCTCTTTTCCCAGGCCGAGATGGTCGATTCATGGAGGGTATCGGCCCCGCAGGCGATCAGCTTGAGCCGTTTCCAGTTGACCCGGTCGGTCTTCTCATACTCCTTGAGATATTCGAAAAGGGTGGGGACGCCATAGAAGCCGGATGCCTGATAACGGTCCATGGCGGTTAATATCTCCTCAATATCCGGTGTGGTGAAAAGGACCAGGGTCGCGCCCTGGGCCAGGCCCCCGAGCATAACCACCACCTGGCCGTAGATATGAAAAAAGGGCAGGAAGGCCATGACTACTTCCTTACCCTCTTCGAAGATGGGCCAAAAGGACAAGACCTGTTTCTGAAGGGCCACCATATTGCGATGGGTCAGCATGGCCGCCTTGGGCAGTCCGGTAGTTCCCCCGGTGTAGGGCAGGGCCGCCAGATCCTTCCGGGGATCAATGGCCACCTTCGGCGGTTGGGGGGGATATTTTTTGATCAAATCCTGAAAGGAATAAACCCCGGCGCCTTTAAGGGCCTCGATGGAGGGCGGCGGGCTCCCGCCCGGTCCTTTGCCCTGGCTGCCCTTGCCGAACAATTTTTTCAGGGCCGGAAGGTATTCGTTGATGCTGGTTAGAATCACCCGATCGAACTTGGCTCCGGATTTTTGCAGGTTGTCATAGAGGATGTCCTGGCAGACAACGGTCCGGGCCTCACTGTCTTCCACCTGGTGCTTGACTTCAATGCTGGTATAGACCGGACTGATGGGGGTTACTTTGGCCCCCAATTTCAGGGTGGCAAAATAAGAGATTACGTACTGGGGGCTGTTTAAAAGATATAAGGCCACCGTATCCCCCTTTTTGACCCCCAAATCCGCAAGAGCCGTGGCCAGGCGGTCTACCAGCTCTTTGAGCTCCCGGTATTGGATCTTTTTGCCGTAAAAAATCAGGGCCGGTTTGTTCCCGAATTTTTCAACCACCTGATCGAAAAGCTCCGGCACTGAAATTTCCGGGATCTCCACTTCGGCCGGCACACCTTCCGAATAGTATTTCAACCAGGGTTTGGTCAGATAGGATTCTTTAGGGTTCATAATGTATTCCTTTTTTTAAAAAATGGACACTTCGTTCAGGGATCGCTACGCTTGAGGAGCACTTCGTTCAAGGATCGCTACGCTTGAGGAGCACTTCGTTCAAGGATCGCTCTTCAATCCAAAGCTGCGGTACATACCCGGCAATTCTTCCGGGTGGCCACGTTTCTGATTTTGCACCGGGGGCATTGTTTTTCCATCTTGTCCCGGGCCCAGTGGATCAAACCTTCCGGCATATACAAAAGGATCAGCAGGATGACGACGGCAAAAATCATGGTCCGGTATTCGGGCCAGAAACGGACGAATTCCAGCAGGGGGAAGAGGATAAAGACCGCGGCTATGGGTCCGTAGATGGTCACCATACCCCCGAAAACCGCCCAGATGACCACCGAAAAAGACATGGAGACCTCGAGGGTGGAAGGACCGGCAATCCGCATATAATGGGCATAAAGTCCGCCGGAGATACCGGCAAATAATCCGCTCAGGCAAAAGGCCAACAATTTATAGCGGGTGGTGTTGATGCCGGCGGCCTTGACCGCTAATTCATCCTCCCGGATGGCATGAAAAATAATACCGGTATGGGAGTCGGTTATTTTCCACATGATCACCGACAAAACCAGAAAGAGGATGATATAAATATAATAATTGCCGAGCAGGGAGTTGGTCAGACGCTGCAGTCCGGAAATCCCCAACTCACCGCCGGTCAGATCGGGGAGGGCAAAAATAATCCCGGTCAGGATAATCGGAAAGGCCAGGGTCGTCAGGGCCAGATAGGTATGTTTCAGCCTGAGACAGGGGATACCGATGATCAAGCCAGCCAGGACCGCGGCCACCCCCCCCAGAGGAATGCTTCCCCAGGGGGGAATATGGACGTTGATATGCAAAAGGGCCGAGGCATAGGCCCCCACTCCGAAGAAAAGGGCATGGCCGAAATTCATCTGGCCGGTGAAACCGGAGAGTAAATCCCAACTGGCCGCCAGGATGGCAAAGATGCTGGTCAGAATAAGAATACGGATCAGATAGGGGTTCTGGCTTATCAAAGGCAGCCCCAAAAGGAATACGACAAAAAGGCCGACGATGATCCGGCTGGGGAGGACCAGCACCTCCCCTCGAATAAGCCTGAAAAATTTTTTCACATACCAGCCGACAAGACCCATACTACCTCTCTTCCTCAAAAGCAACGCCGAAGAGGCCTTCCGGCCGTATCAACAGGACCAGAATCATGATCGACAGGGCGATGGATCCCTTTAAGAAAGCCCCTTTGGGGATCAGGAAAACCACCAGGGCCTCTGTAAAACCCAGGATATAGGCAGCCACAAAACTCCCTTTGATGCTGCCCAGCCCGCCCAGGACGACAACGGCCATCATCATGATCAGGGGTTCCATCCACATAAAGGGATTAAGCACGGCCAGGGGCACGACGACCGCCCCGGTAAACCCGGCCAGGGCCACCGAGATGCCCAGGGTGATCATCGCCAGGCGGCTTTCGTTCATGCCCATCAGATTGGCCACTTCCCGGTCTTCGGCCGTGGAACGGATGGCCAGACCCAAACGGGTCTTCATCAACAAAAACCAGAGGACCCCCAGGATCAGCAGGGCCACTCCGAAGGTCAGCAATTGTTGATAAAAGACTTTGACCCCTAAAATCTGGAAATAGCCTTCAATCAGGGAGGATACGCTTAAGTAATCTCCGGTGAAGATCAAAAGCATGACCTCTTGAAAGATCATGGCCAGAGCGATGGTGGCAATCAAAACGGCCGCTTCATGTTCCCTGATGGGGTTGATCAAAAACTTATAGGCCAGCAAGCCCAACAGGGTAACGACCAGAACCGCGATCAACATGGCCGCAACGGAATTAAACCCGAGCTTGACCGTGAAAACGAAGATGCAGTAGGAGGCGACCATATAAAAAGCGGTATGGGCGATGTTTACGATGCGGGCCACCCCGAAAATCAGGGAAAAACCGATGGCCAGCAAAGCCAGCATGCTGCCGCTGATCAGACCGGTGATGATGATATTCATATTACCTCGGAAAGTTCAATCAATAGTTCGAAAAAATAGGATTCAAGCGATTCCGGATTCAGGGTGATCATCCTGTCCACGGATTATAGTTCGGAGTAATGAGTTCGGAGTTCGGAGTGGTACGGGTTTGCTCCGGACTCCGAACTCCAAACTCCGAACTACTTATGCATCCAGGGTGGTATCTTATAAGGTTGAATCCCCTTATAGTTGAGCTCGGGGGAGTTGGCGTCCATCTTCCATTTGGGAGGAGGCCAAACACCAACCAGTTTGCCGTCCTGCCACTGGACTCCCAGACTGGTCAGGTAGCCCGGCCCCCAGGCCAAATCATGGGTCTGTTTACCTTGGGCATCCTTATAGTATTTTATTTTTCCGCTGGGGACCACATATTCCCGGTTTTCCATGTGGGCGATTATCTTATTGGCATCCAGACTGCCTACGGCCTCAATGGAGGGAACCAAAGAATAGACGATGGCGGCATAGGTGTCGGCCGTGTAGGTCGGGGTCTCCTTAAACCGTTTTTCATAGGTATCCATAAATTTTTTAGTCAGGTCATTGTATTCAACCCCGTGAACATAGGTATCCATGGTCAGGATATAATTCCCCATGCCCTTGGTGGCTTCCCAGAAACCGTCCTTTTGACCTTCCACATTGATCCCCACCTGGACGGCCGGAATCTTGAGTTCCCCGGCCTGTCGGGCAAAGGTAATCCCGACTGAGGCCGAAAAAACCGTAAAGATCATGTTGGCGCCGCTCTTTTGAATGGCCGAAAGCTCGGAAGTCACATCGGTCGCCGTGGCCGAGGGTCGCCAGACACCGACTACTTCCATGCCCATTTTGGGAATGACTCCCTTGGCCGCTTCGATCATGGGATCGACCCAGATAGCCTTCTCGGCCACCAGGGCAACTTTAACCTTAGGGATTTTCAAAGTATTTTTCAGAAGTTCTCCGACATAGCCCATTTGAAGAAAACAGGTCCTGACCAGAAAACCGGAATTAAAGGGGGTGCCGCGGAAGAAATATTTGTAGCGGTCATAATTCTTGGCCACCCGCAGGCAGAGCTCCGGATGGGCCGCCCCGCAGCCGATAAATAGTTTTTTGTAGTCCATGGCGATGTCCTGCATGGCCAAAACGGCCTCGGTCCGGAAACCGCCGACCACAAAATCCACTTTGTCCTGGGTCATTAAACGCTCCATGGCGTTGGTGGCATCGGTGACATTTAAGAATTCATTGGAATCGGACTTGACCAGCTCTATTTTGATTTTTTCCTTGCCGACCTGAACGCCCCCTTTGGCATTGATCTCATCGGCGGCCATGAGGGCACCGTTCCAATGACCCTTGCCCTGCATAAAATTCATCGGGCCGATTACACCGATCTTGATAGTCCCGGCCCCCCAGGCCGAAAAGCACATCATCAAGACCAAACCCACGGTAAACAAAACGTTCCATCCAAAGGTAAACTTCTTCATCGCACTTCTCTCCTTTCAATTTAATAGATTGGTTTTATTTTGAAATGTGCGGGAAAACACACAGGCCGGAAAACTTTCTTTTAGAAAAAAGGTGTCTTGGGGTAAATACATCCTTAACTCCAATTGAAAGGGCGGAAATGATGTCCAGGGTCCATCCACCCGAACCATCCGTTAAAGCAAAATTTGGATTCTGCAACCGAGAATGAGAGTGAGAAAAATCCAATGGGCTCTTGATCCAAAGATTTACAAGATCAAAGACGTAACTCCGCTCTGTAGCAAAACCGGGGTTAAATGTCAATTATTTTTTTTGGGTTCCCTGGTTTTTCGTCCATTATTTTATATTATCTATTTTCCACTTGACTTATTGCAGGCTCTATTACAAAAAGATAGGAATAATAGAGTATCAATACTGAAAATGATCAAAAAATTGTATTGTTATTCTAAAAATTCACGGCACTCAAAAACCGATGGCTACCTGACAGCCTCAATACCATTTAAAAAAGTTGTCTTTCCCGGTCCATTTACGATAATATGATACAAAAATAACGTTCGGCGATCGGAGGGCAAGCGATCAGGGAACAGGGACCGGGGATCAGTTAAAGAATAAATGTGCAAGTTACAAGGCTGAAAACTCATAATGGCGATAGGCTATGGGCGAAGAAAATATATATATTTGTTGGGGTACCTGTCGCCCATTGCCTATTGCCCATAGCCTCTTGTAGATTTATTTTCATGCTTCGTGGTGCCATGCCCCAAAAGGCGGGGCATGGCGGTTTAATACGAAATAAAAAAATAAGGATAAACTGTATGGCTAATCAACCCAAATCGAAACTCAGAAAAGAACAGATCCTTAGGGCCGCCGAGAAGGTGTTTGCCCGGAAAGGCTTCCAGGAGGCCACCATTTCGGATGTAGCCCGGGAGGCCAAGGTCTCGGAAGCCACTATTTATGAATATTTTCCCTCCAAGGAGGAACTCCTGTTCTCCATTCCCGGGGAAACGACGCGCCGGTCCAAAGAAAGCATGACCTTTCTCCTCCAATTTCTACGCGGGGCTTCCAACAAGTTAAGGGCCATTATCTATCACTATCTCTGGTTTTATGAAACGAACCCCGATTACGCCGCTGTAGCCATGCTGATCCTTAAACAGAACCGGAAATTCTTAGAGGTGGGGGCTTATGAAGACGTGAGGGAACTCTCCAGGATCCTCCTGAATATTGTCAAGGAAGGGATTGATTCGGGAGAATTCCGGGCTGATATCAACCTCAATTTGGTACGGGCCATCATTTTAGGAACCGTCGAACATTTAGTCATTCGACGGGTCCTTCTGGGAAAGCCGGAAAGTCTGGTCGAATTATCCGATTCCCTGACCGATCTGATCATCGGCGGCATCAAGATCCGAAGGGAAGAGAAAGTCTGGAATATTCAAATCCGTCAGGAACCGGAAGAGAATACCCCCCCCACAGAATTACCCTCCATGAAGAAACGAAAGCCTTTAGGGGACCCAAGCCATAAGTAACCAAAGATATTTGAAATTTATCTCGTTACTCGTTACTGGTTGCTGGTTAAACCTTCATGCGCCTGGGGGCACCACGAAACATGAAAAAGGATTCAATCCCGCCAAAGGCGGGACAGGGGCCAAGGGTTCAAGTGAAAGGCGTGGAATTTAAAACCCTTGAACCCTATTTTCGAAATAAAACGAGAAACGGTAACCAGTAACGAGTAACCAGCAACCAGCAATGAACCGTCAGCAGCGCTGGAAGGTTAGAGATAAATTCGCAGATCCAGAGCTATATGGTCGTCCCTCCATCCACGGCAATCACCTGGCCGGTTACATAGCTGGAGGCATCGGAGGCCAGGAAAATGATGGCTCCCACCATCTCCTCGGGTTCGGCTACCCGGGCCATGGGGGTCCTGCTCATAGCGATATTCAGGATGGCCGGGTTGTTCCAAAGGGCTTCGCTGAAACGCGTTTTGGTCAAACCGGGGGCGACACAGTTGGCCCTGATATTGTAAGGGGCCCATTGTTGGGCCATCACCTTGGTGGCCATAATCACCCCGGCTTTACTGATCGAATAAACCGGCAATAAATCAGGACTGATCCCGGCGATGGAGGCCACATTGATGATTTTACCCCCGCCTTTTTCCTTCATAATCCTGGCCACGGCCTGACTCAGGAAAAACAAACCCTTTAGATTCAGGTTCATGATTGCATCCCAGCCGCGCTCGTCTACGTCCAGGGCCGGAGCCATTGTGGGATTGGTGGCGGCATTGTTCACCAGGATATCAATCCTTCCGAACTCCTCCAGAACCTTAGTAACCAGATTGTTGACTTCCTCTATCCGGGCAACATGGGCCGCCACTGGCAGGCATTTTTTACCCGTCCTTCTGACCTCTTCCGCTACCCTTTCCAGATCGGGAAGTTTCCGGCTGGCAATGGCAATGTCCGCCCCGGCCTGAGCCATCCCGATGGCTGCTGCCTGACCGATTCCCCGACTGGCACCGGTGATGAGTACAACCTTTCCGTTCAATGAAAAATCCATTTTTCTTTACCTCCGATTTAAATTAGGACGCTGATTTTCGCTGATACAGGCAGATCATTATTCTTTTTGTTCTTTCTATTTGATGGACTCGTAATAAGTCATCATTCCCGCGCCGGCGGGAATCCAGGCCAGACTTTTTACGAAGCCGTCATACTTGAAACTTGCATCTTGCAACCTGCAACTTTATTCTTTAACTGCTCCCTGCCCCCAGACCCCTGTCCCCAGATCCCCGATCCCAGATCCCAGACAACTGTTACGGGATTATAGAATGAGAAGAGAACGAGGGTCAAGAGGAAAAATTGAATAAAAAAAGGGTTGTATTCTAAAAAAGAGCTATATTTTCTTCTTGATAATTTCTTTTCATAGGTTATTATTGGTTCTTTATAAAAATAAAGGAGGTTTTACCATGTTTGATCTTTCCAAGTTCTCTCTACAGGGTAAAATTGCTATTGTAACCGGGGGCAGCCGGGGCATAGGCAAGGCTATTGCTTTGGGGTTTGCCAAGGCCGGGGCAAAAGTGGCCCTGACCAGCCGAAAAATTAACGACCTGGAGGCCAATGCCGCTGAAATTAAGGCTTTTGGGGGGGAGGCCCTGCCTATTCAAGCCCATCTGGGCAAGAAGGAAGAGATAGACAAGATGGTCGGGGTGGTTATGGACCGCTTCGGAAGGATTGATATCCTGGTCAATAATGCCGGCGCCAGCCCGTCTATGGGAAGCGTCCTGGAGTCTGACGAGCGTCTTTGGGATACTATTATGAATCTGAACATGAAAGGCCTTTATTTTACCAGCCAGGCCGTAGCCCGGGTAATGAAGGAGCAAGGTGGTGGCAAAATCATCAATATCGCATCCGTCGACGGCTTTATGCCGGAACCCGGGGTAAGCGTCTATAGTATTTCCAAGGCCGGTGTCCGCATGATCACCAAAGCCTTTGCTTCAGAACTGGCGCCTTTTAATATACGGGTGAACACGATTGCTCCCGGACCGATCAGCACCAAGATGTTAAACTCCCACTGGTTTCACCTTTCACCGGGAGAGGCCAAAAAGGAGCAGGAGGCCATGGCTCTGATGACCCCCATGAGACGCATCGGGGATCCTGATGAGATAGCCGGAGCGGCGATTTATCTGGCTTCCGATGCCTCCAGTTATACGACCGGCACCGAGATCGTAGTGGACGGCGGGATCCTGCTTTCCGGGGCCTTACAGCCGGCTTCATCCCCGAAAGCTTAGATTCTTCCAAAGTGACATCTGAGAATTTATCTCTCAGAATTTTATAAACTGGTTTTGATATCTAACGATGCTTAGAATCCAGGAGCCAGAATTCAGAATGAGGATCAAGCCTTAAAGGGATTTTTGATGCGTTCGTAAAAAGTCCAAAAGCGCCGATTTACGTCATTCCCGTGAAAACGGGAATCCAGTGTTTTTAATTAGTTACATATAGCCTGGATTCCCGCCTTCGCGGGAATGACGAGTTTTTACGAGACCATCATTTTTAGTTTATTCTGACTTCTGGATTCCAGAATTTCAAATATCTTTCTTCCTTCAATCCTTGACTTCCTTCCCTATGACCTTGGAGAGGGTTTCGTGGAGGTCGCAGATCCGATAAGGCTTTGTCAGAGCACCCGAAAAGCCATACAGTTCATAATTCATGATCACCGGGTCATTCGAGTAGCCGCTTGAAACAATCGCTTTCACCTGGGGATCAAATTTCAGAAATTCCCGGATCGCATCTTTACCCCCTATCCCCCCGGATACGATCAAGTCCAAAATCACCGCATCAAAGGGATAACCAAGGACCTTCGCCTGTCGATAGCACTCAATGGCCTTTTCTCCGTCTTCTGCAAGAGTTACCTCATAACCCAGGGCCTGAAGTATTGACTCGATCAGTTTACGGACCATCTCCTCATCGTCCATCACCAGGACCCTGCCCATCCCATGAAGACCCTCCGGTACCATAAACTCCGCTTCCCTTGAAGCGGGAAGATAAATATGAAAGGTCGTTCCTTCACTCAACCTTGAAGCTACGGTGATCGTCCCGCCATGTTTCTGGATGATCGAATGACAAATGGTCAATCCAAGCCCCATCCCCTTCTGATCTCCCCGTTTTCTGGTCGAAAAATAGGGATCAAAGATCTTAGGAAGAACCTCCCCGGGAATGCCGCTGCCCTGATCTCCGATGCTCACCTTTATGTAATCTCCATCGGATAAAGGCAGACCTGACCGGTTGTCAACCGTTTCATTTTTCGCGGCCACCGAGACCATTCCGCCATCCGGCATGGCCTCCCGGCCATTTAAAACCATATTCCGTATGACTTGTCCGATCTGATTCTCGTCAACCTCTGTTTGCCAGATATCGGACGGAATCGAGAAGGTACAACCGGCCGGGGACCCTCTCAAGGCAAAGGTGACGTGCTCTTTGAGAAGATCGGTCAGGGAGATCCTTTTTTTTACCGGTGCGCCCCCCTTGGCAAAGGTGATAAACTGCCGGGTCAAACCCTGGGCCGCGACGGCCGCCTTTTCGGCTGCCTCGAGGTATGGAATCATCATCTCAACGGACTGAGGAAATATCCTGGCCAGCTCAAGATTTCCAAGGATCACGGCCAAAAGGTTGTTGAAATCATGGGCTATTCCTCCGGCCAGGATCCCAGTGGATTCCAGCTTGTCAATTATAATCCGCTCCTCCTCCATCCGTTTACGTTCCGTAAGGTCGGTCAGTATCCCCCGGAGTCCGATTATCCGTTCTTCTTTGGCGATCGGCCGGCTTGAAATTCTTACCCAACGGACTTCACCGGATTGGTGCGGTATCCGAACTTCAATGGAGTGCACCTGACCATTCATAACTTTCCGGATACCCTCTCCGGCTGCCGCCCGGTCTTCCGGAAACAGGAAGTCCGTGATGGTCTTGCCGATCAGTAAAGTCGGACAAGATCCCATAACAGACTCACAGGTAGGGCTGATATAGGTTACCCTCCCATTCTCATCCAATTCAAAGATGACATCATTGATATTTTCTACCAGCTCACGATACTTTTCCTCGGACTTCTTCAGGGCGTTTTCAGCTTTCTTGCGCTCGGTGATATCCTCAATGATGGAAATCCGGTAAGGGGTTCGGACTTCTTTAGCCAACGAAGAGGTGGCCCGGACCCAGACCGGGTGGCCGTCTTTGTGGATATATCTCTTTTCAATGGTATAGGATGACCGCTCGCCTCGAATCAACTGCTCAATCAGGGGTTCTTCACGCTCCAGGTCATCCGGATGGGTAATCTCCTTAAAGGATCGTTGACGAATCTCCTGGGCAGTCAGACCGATAATTTCGGCGAGTTTTGTGTTTCCCTGCAGGAAGTGACCATTCAGGTTATGCTGCTCTATGCCGATGGCTGCTGATTCGAAAACGGCCCGAAACCGCTCCTCGCTCTCACGCAAGGCCTCCTCGATGTCTGAACTCAAGACCCGGTTTCCGGCCAGAATATTTTCAATGGATTGAATCAGTTCATCCTGGGTGGAATCTTTCAGGATATAGCCATCGGCGCCGGCTTTTAGCATGGCCATAATATATTCTTCAGAATCTTGCACGGTGAAGGCCAGTATCTTTATCTCAGGCCATTTTTTTTTGATTTCCCGAGTGGCCTCCATCCCGTTCATTCGGGGCATGGAAAGATCCATTATAACGAGGTCTGGAAGAAACCTGTCGACGGACTGAATCGCCTCCAGGCCGTCTCCGGCTTCGTCTACGACCTGAAAGCCCTGATGGGAGGCAAGAAGAGACCGTAACCCTTCCCTGAGGGTGGTATTGTCATCGACGATAAGGATTTGTTTCTCAGTGCCCATTTCTAATGCCCCCTTCTTACAAACGAAAGTGAATTTCCTCCACCCCCACCATATATTATTTTCCATATTTGATGCGTTCGTAAAAAGTCCAAAAGCGCCGATTTACGTCATTCCCGTGAAAACGGGAATCCAGTGTTTTTAATTAGTTACATATAGCCTGGATTCCCGCCTGCGCGGGAATGACGAGTTTTTACGAGACCATTATATTT